>JBATHQ010000658.1:0-2114 GCA_049667005.1 Psychromonas sp. | reverse complement strand
TGACGATTTCGAACTGCGAAACAGTGTTTCGGTTTCTCATCGTCTGGTCGCCGTCAGGGCGAAACTATCAGCGACAAAAGTTAAAGCAAACGCTTAAGGCGAAAGCTTGCGAAAAACTAGAACGGCTAGGCAGAAGTATTCCCACTCAGAGCTTGCGTGAGGAAAAACTCTGGTTTGAAAAGTAATTGGCTTATGCTATTTATTTTAAGTAGAATAAGGTGCTCAGTAACGCTTTAAAAGAGGAGAGAAAAGTGGAATTTGTATTCGCGTTTTTACTGTTTTTATTGGTTTGTTTGGCGATGGCTTTAGGTGTGTTTTTCAAACAAAAGCCAATACAGGGAAGTTGCGGCGGCCTTGCTAACCTCAATATTGAGCGCAGTTGCGATTGCCCCTCAGTTTGTGATGAACATAGGATCTTATATCAAATCCAAGAGCCGCAAGATGTTGAAAAGAGTGATCAGTAAGAGCTGTGTATGGGCTTTGAGTCAATGACGCCAAAGCCCATTTTAAAGGTTAATATTGATTAATGGCAACAACGGCCTTTTCCGTGACCACTTTTAGCCTGCTCGTTGCGGTTGCAGTTGCCCTGATGGTGACCACCTTGATCAGAACACCCGCTGTCTTTTTCTTTATGATGTTGACAACCACCACCGGTTGTTTTGGCTTGGTGATTTAATGACGGGCGTCCCTGTGAAATATCCGTTAATGGGGTAAGTGAATTGAGAGCGTTATCATTCAGCATCGATTTATCAAAGTGGCCGTTATGGCTTTGGTAAACAGCAATGCCGCTTTCCAGTAACTTCGCCAATATTTGCTGGCCGATATTGCGCACGATAATCCGGCTGACATTTTCGCCCTGCAGCAGTGCTGGTATCTCATTTTTACCCGAACAGTTCCCCTGTTTGAGAGCTGGATTGTCTTTTTGCGCTTTTATCTCACCATTTTGATCCATAAAAATAAAACTATCTGCTTTAGTAAAGTGGCTGGAAATGCGATCTTCTTTCATAGCAATGGCAGTGATCATGGGACAAACTCCTATAAATAAAAAGGGTTAGGTCGATCTTTTTTGTTGAGTGAATTCGAATTGCGAATCACTTCGACCTGGCATCTTTTTAATGAGGAAAAGATAATAACCTAGGCAATATTTTTATTGGCATATGCAATATATAACACCTGTAAATTGCATATGCAAGTTAATGTTCGCTGGAAAGTCATTAATTTCAAAACACGTTTTGCGAGCAAGTGGCTCGCGAAGATGGGGAGTAAGGTAAAGGAATGCTTGCGGAGATAGGTGTGTTTATTGCTACTGTTATAGTTACAACTGCTACATCATCAATGCTTTACCATGAACCAGGCAATCAGTGACCTTGTAGCGTGCAGCTTTGACCAAATTAGCCAAGGTTTGTCGGGAGACTCCCATCACTATCGCAGCCTGCTGCTGCTGCATACCCTGCAGATCAACTAGGCGTAAGGCTTCGAATTCATCAGCAGCCAAGGCAACCTGTTCGAGCTGAGTCATCGGTATCGCATTGGGTTTAAAGCAGCTGTCTGCGGGTTTTCCGCAAATATTTCGTGGGATCTTAGGACGCCCCATGCATCTCTCCTGATGATTTTAAGTTAGCAAGTGTTTATCTTGAAGTAGTTTGGCTATAGTATCAATCATCTATTTTTATTCAATTCTAATTCAGCGTGTTAAGCAAAGTTAGCCATACTAAATTACTCAAGTTTTTGATTGAACTTGTTTCAGTTTGATCCTTTTTCTTCTATACTGCTGGCTCTTGTCGGAGAGCCTTCGGGCTGAGACCACTGATATAAACAAAATACTTTATATCTTGATGTGGGATCCGTGGAACCTGATTGGGGTAATACCTGCGTAGGGAACAAGCATAAAGAAAACAGATCTTTTTTCTTTACACTTTCCACTCAATTTCGGCAAGCACTCTCACTACCCCACTTAATTTAAGGTAAAGAATGCTATGTCTAATCAAGTAAACTCAAATTTAAAAACCACCAACCGTGAAAACCTGTCGCGTAAAGAGTGCCGTTTAGCGGCTCAGGAATATATCCAAAACCTCAATAATGAATCTTATCCTAATTCCGAAAAGATCTTTATT
>JBATHQ010000657.1:0-2422 GCA_049667005.1 Psychromonas sp. | reverse complement strand
TCTCCTCATAACCTGCGTAAATTATTAGATAGTAAAACAACAGGCGGAATGAATTCCGTGCCCCAAAAATAGCAGCGCACGCTATTCCACACACTCAGCATAATTCACCAACCAGGGGGCGCGGACTTCAGTCCGCATATGCGCTTTGCGCATCCATTTGTTATTTGCATAAAAAATCCAAATCAAAACTAGGCGGAATGAATTCCGCGCCCCAGAGATTAAACCACTTTCTAATTCACGGCCTGTGCTATTTACAATTGATGCACGTCACACATTACCGCTGAATATTTGCACCACAATCAATACGGCTACGGTAGGGTGTGCTCCGCGCACCGAGGAATATCAATATTGTGTTGTCTTTAGGGGCGCGGCCTTCAGTCCGCATATGCGCTCTGCGCATCCATTTGTTATTTGCATAAAAAATCAAAATCAAAACCAGGCGGAATAAATTCCGCGCCCCGGAAAATCGGACTATCTTTCTTTAGAACTCAATTATCGTTAATATTCATTTCAAGTAGCCCCAACATTTCATCTGCAATATGACTAAAATCCTGATGCTTTATACTGAGTTCTTTAATTATTGGTATAACAATTAATTTAGCGCGATCTATCTCATCCATAATTTGAGTAATTTCTTTGTTTGAAAGTAAACAATGTTGCTTACCAAATTTCACTAAGACTTTCCATTTCGGCCAGCGTTTCGAACCCGTTAAGCTTAATGCCATGGTATCGTTTTTTATATACACAGTTGTACTTACGATATCAAATACAGGTGAAAATAGGACAGGTGTATTAGGTAATTCCCCTAGTTTATAGTCAACTAGATTTTCATATAGCACACCATAATTTTTTAAATGAGCATCACCATTTCTCAAAATAACATTTATAACGGTAAGCTTAAAAAAATCATACAAAGCAGTTTTACGGTATTCTGGAGAAACAAATTGTCTAATGGTATTAGCACAAGACTCTAAGCTAGCATCATATTTCTGTTTAGTTGATTTACCTTGTAATACACAAAAGTCTTCAAAGCCTATTGGTTGATTTTCTTTGTTAATATCAAAGCGTTTAGTTATCAACAACCGAGCGTTTTCACTCAAATAGAACGGTGAAACAGTTAACCCAGCTTCTTTTGCCATACTTAAACAAATAAACTCATTACAAGCTAACTCTGGATATTCTTTTCCCCAACTTTTTACTATGTATGAATCTAGCGGGTAAGTATTTTTGGAGCCAATTTCATTATTATTTATCTGTTTAACATCTAATAACACTTTTGGTTGAACACCAGCAACCCCTGATCGCAATGCAAACCTTGATAATAATTCAGAGAACAGATCAACATCATCGCTTTTAATAAGATGATCTAGACTCAAATCAAATTCATTTTCAGAAACTAACGCTTGGTCTTCAAGTGCATACCGTACTGAACCAATCTGATTATTTCCTAGTAATGCCAATACTGTTAGATCATTACTGCCATAATGTTTTGCTGTTGCTCTCTCAATTGCTAATCGTAATCCGCCTTCTGGCATATTCATTTGAAAAAAAGGATGCAGGTCTTCGTATGAGTATGTTTCTACTCGAATAGGCATAGTAAGAGATAAAGCATGCTTTGCATTTAAATCATACGAGTAGTGATGAATCACATTTTCTTTCTGCAGCCTGCCTACTCTACTTTTTTGAATGTAAACATCAACATTAGCCATTATTAATCTCTTTTAATTGGTCTAAAGTCGGTAAGCCGGTGTCTACCACTGCTAAGGATTTATTGAATAAATTAAGAATACGTTCAACTTTTCTCAATCCAACGTCATCATAGTCATCTCGCTCAATTTTACCAACTGTCGTTCTATTAAGTCCCGCATAATCGGCGAGTAACTGTTGACTCCATTTCCTTTTTTTTCTTTCATACAGAATAATCTCTGAAATTTTAAGTAACGAATCCATAGCAACCCCTTTTTTGTTTATTATACTCACCCATAAATAAAAAAAAAAGAAATTCGGTGGTTTTAATCACCAAAAACAATATCTATCAGTTTTGCACCACAAACAATACGGCTACGGTAGGGTGTAATGAAAGATGCTAGAAGTCATTGAACGGTAGTTCATGTGGGGCGCGGCCTTTAGTCCGCATATGCGCTCCGCGCATCGATTTGTTATTTGCATAAAAAAACAAAAAACCAAGGCGGACTAAAAAAACGATGCGGCTACAATATTCCCCTTCCATTTTTCTTGGGCTGCACAAACACTTTAGCAAGTGGAAAGATGAGCGAATTGAACGCCAGTTCAGTCTCATGAGCGGGCTGAGCTCTGCTTGCCCTCTGTTGTTTCCACTAAGCTGGCATGCACAGGGATGTGCATTCCAAGCTGGTGCTTTAAAAGTGGTTGGGCAGCGCAAGATCAAAAAAATGGCTAGGGG
>JBATHQ010000656.1:0-3152 GCA_049667005.1 Psychromonas sp. | reverse complement strand
CGGGAAAACGCCGGTCTTTAAAAGCATCCAGACTAATACGTGCGTGCATATCCGCTTTAATTTGCGGAGCGTCCACCTCATCGATCGGCGCACTGACATAAAAACAGGAGTTATCAATCATATCCACCGCTGGCAGGGTCGCAATCCCCGGTGGTGACGGCGTGACGTATTCACCAATTTCGCCATTTACTTCAACCACCACGCCATTAAAAGGCGCTTTCAAAAGCGTACGTTCAAGTTGTGCCTTAGCCACCCCGATGCGTTCTTTACTGACAACGACCGAACTAATTGATGCGGCACAATCTGCGCGCATCGATTTTGCCGTTGCCACAGCCTGTTCAATCTGTTCTTCAGAAACCGCTTTGCTTCTACCCAACTCAGTTTTGCGTTGAGCATTTTTCGCTGCAGTCTCTGCCTGCACACAGGCACTCTCAGACCGAGCCTGTGCGGCATCAGCTTCCGAATATGCAAGTCTGACCTGCGCCTTTAAATCATCATTCCATAATTCTAGCAGCACCGCTCCCTGCTCAACCTGATCACCCTCTTTAATCAACAGTGCAGCAATCTGTCCGCCCAGTGCTGGTGACATCTTGGCTCGTCGACAGGGCATTACGGTTCCGGCGCGGGTATTAGCAACAGTCTCTTCAATCATCCCTATTTCAGCTACCTGCACCTGCACTAGAACCGGTTTTGCACGTGTGTTGTAAACCAGGATTAACACAATGGCCAGGATCACGACAGCAATAATCAACAGATGCTTATTTCTTTTAATCATATCCATCCTTTTGTTATTAATGATTATTTACAACAACTATCGGCAAGAGATGTACGTTGACTAGTCATTGTTATGGCTAAAATAACCATGACGCGTGCCCTTTAACAGCGTTTGAAATGCCTTGCCGTCGATATGCACCAGGTGTTCATGATCTCCGCCTTCAAAATAGATATTCGCCAGCGTTAACAGGCGTTGATCCATAAAAGTTTCCAGTTTATAGGCGGCCCCCACGGGTGGAATCGCACCGGATTGACAGTCACTAAAGAGCTGATTGATCTCATTCTCTTCCGCCAGCGCAAATTCCCGGCCTAACTCATCGTTGATTGCCTTTAGTTTCAACCAATGGTGTCCGGGGATCACAACCATCGCATAGCCTTGTGTATCTTTGATAATCACCGCTTTGGCAATATGATCTTCAGGAATATGGGTTGCCTCAGCACTCTCGCGACTGTTATGAGTTTTCGGATGTGCCAGCAGATCATAATCAATTTGCTGTGCCGACATATAGGATTTTAGGGTTTCTGATATGGACATGGTGTTTGTTCCTCAGCGCATATAATTTAAGTTACCAGCCGCCACCATTAAGCATTTATATTGCTCAAACTACCTGGTGAGACAATGAATAAATAATGAGTTAATTAACTCAAAGTGTAGTCTATCTCCTTCGGCTACACCTCTATTTGCCATGCTTAATTAGGTGATTTAATAACCTGGAGATAACGTTAAATTGGGTGTAGTTGCCGTATGGATGAGGGGTGCGCTATTAAATGAAGAGCCATGGCGGTGCCTGTCACGTAGAACCTGCCACGTTTTTCATAATCCACTGTTTATCCGGATAAACAGTGGAGAATGGATTTAACAAAAAGTTAATTATCAGTTTTGGGCAGGTCAAATTGAATGCCCTGCGCGAGTGGCAACTCCTCTCCGTAATTGATCGTATTGGTCACCCGGCGCATATAGTTTTTCCAAGCATCTGAGCCACTTTCCCGGCCGCCGCCGGTATCTTTTTCGCCACCAAAAGCGCCACCAATTTCCGCGCCGGAGGTCCCGATATTGACGTTGGCAATGCCGCAATCAGAGCCTTTCGCACTTAAAAAGATCTCCGCTTCTGATAGATTTTGGGTGAAAATAGCAGAAGATAAGCCCTGCTTGACACTGTTGTGTAACGCTATTGCCTCCTCGAATGAAGAGTAAGTCTGTATATATAACAACGGGGCAAAAGTTTCCTGCTGTACGATATCGGCCTGTGCTCCAATTTCCACAATAGCAGGGGTAATATAAAAACCGCCGCTCTGGTTCGCGTTTATTGTTTCGCCACCGGAAAGCAGTTTACCGCCCTGTTGGATCGCCGTCTTAATACTCGCCTGCATCACGTCGATTGCCCGCTGATTAATCACCGGTCCCATCAAGTTGTTATCATCAAAGGGATCGCCAATACTGACCGAAGCATAGATATCTTTAAGTTGCGCGACAATCTGCTCTTTTATGCTGTGATGCACGATCAGTCGTCTTAGCGTGGTACAACGCTGACCGCTGGTGCCAAGTGCGGCAAAGGTAATGGCACGTATTGCCAGTGCTAAATTCGCACTCGGGCAGACGATCATGGCATTATTACCGCCTAATTCTAATAATGAGCGCCCCATTCTGGCTGCGATTTTAGGCCCGATTGCCCGCCCCATTTCACAAGAGCCGGTGGCGGAAACCAAGGCTATTTTATTATGTTCAATAAGCGCCTCCACTTGCTGTTTTTCACCGAAAACAATATTGCTTATATTCGATTTTCCGCCAAACTCTTTAATCGCGCAGAGCAATAACTGATGACAGGCCAAAGCACTCAGTGGGCATTGGCTTGAAGGCTTCCAGATTAAGCTGTTACCACAAATCAAAGCAAGCGCGGCATTCCAACCCCATACTGCCATCGGGAAATTAAAAGCAGTAATCACTAAAACAGGACCGATAGGATGCCACTGCTCCATCATTCGGTGCTCTTTTCTTTCTGTTGCGATGGTTAAACCATGTAACTGTCTGGATAGCCCGACGGCAAAATCACACATATCAATCAGTTCCTGCACCTCCCCCAGGCTTTCCTGAAAAGGTTTCCCGGCTTCCAGGGTGATTATCCAGGCAAGTTTTTTTTTGAAGTTTCTCAGCTGCTGCGCAAATAAGCGTACCAACTCCCCTCTTTTTGGCGCAGGTACCTCACGCCACTGTAAATAGCTTTGGTAGGCACTGTCCACAACGGAATCTATTTGTGTTTTATCCGCAAATTCAATGGCAGCAAAGGGTTGGCCATCATTAGGACAAATAACCTTTACCTGCTCTTTACTGTCAAGCCGCGCCTCACCGATATAAGCGCAGCCATAGTGCTGATGTTTAT
>JBATHQ010000655.1:0-5234 GCA_049667005.1 Psychromonas sp. | reverse complement strand
TTGCACCATATTCCGGTGCCATGTTGGCGATGGTTGCACGGTCAGCGAGAGAAAGGTGCGCGAGTCCTTCACCATAGAATTCCACAAACTTACCCACCGCGCCATGCGCGCGCAGTTGCTGTGTAATGGTAAGCACCAGATCGGTGGCCGTGATCCCGGTGCTCAATTTACCGGTCAACTTAAAGCCAACGATTTTTGGGATCAGCATCGTCACCGGTTGGCCTAACATGGCAGCTTCAGCTTCAATCCCCCCCACTCCCCAGCCCAAAATACCAAGGCCATTGATCATTGTTGTATGAGAATCGGTGCCCACTAATGTGTCAGGATATGCCCACTCTTCACCGTCAAATTTACCCTCAAAGACACAACGCGCTAAGTATTCTAAATTAACCTGATGAACAATACCGCGGCCCGGCGGCACGACTTTAAAGTTAGCAAAGGCGGATTGTCCCCACTTTAAAAATTGATAACGCTCTTTATTACGCTGAACTTCTATCTCGGTATTTTTTTTAAAGGCATCATCGCTGGCAAAATAGTCAACCATCACCGAATGGTCGATAACGAGTTCGACCGGATTAAAGGGATTTATCAGTTGCGGATCGCCGCCTAAGCGGGACATAGCATCGCGCATTGCCGCCAAATCAACAATGGCCGGTACGCCGGTAAAATCCTGTAAAACGACTCGCGCGGGTACAAAAGAGATCTCTTGCTCTGTCGTGGAATTAACATCCCATTGTGCCAGGGCAGTAATGTCCTGCTCTTGCACAAATGGCCTGTCTTCGTGACGCAACAGGTTTTCCAGCAATATTTTGGCAGCGTAGGGTAAGCGGTTTAAATTATATTTGGATTCGAGCTTTGCAAAACTGATACAGTTGAGGGTCTTATTTTTGAGTTGCAGCCTGACAACGGACTTCCACTGAGTAGACATAATCGCTCCTGTTCTTAATAACTATTTAGCTTCGAGTATAGGAACAATAAAAGCCCTTTACCAATTGCATTGGCAACTTCAACAGGATGGCTAAGTTTAACAATGGTGGCCTGAAAAAATCACGACAAGTTAAAGCGGCTGTCTGTCAAATGATAGGGTTGATCTGCTCAGCGCCCCCGTCCGCTTAACCAGATTGAGATGAGCAACCAGATACCACCGATAGCAGCACCAACAAATCCGAGTATGCCAAATAACGGCAGACCAAACAACGTCGGCCCGCCCTCAACAGTCATCACAATCGAAGAGCCGATAATCATAGCCGCCACCACATTACCAATCGCCATCCGGCTCGCTGCACGGTCGAGTTGATTACCAAAGGTTTTCAACCGGGTTACATCAACATGCAGCTGAAATCGTCCGCTTCGAGCTGAGCGTAAAAGTTGCCGTAAGTCCTGCGGCAATCCGGTTAATAGTTCCGCCGTTCCGACCAATGCCTGCCAGCCTCTTTTTGCCAGCGCGTCAGGTGAATGGCGCGCTAACATCAACTGTTGTAATAGGGGATCGGCTTGAGTAACCATATCAAAGTCAGGATCTAACTGTCGGGCAACGCCTTCCAGTGTGATCAGCGCTTTAACCAGTAAAATCAAATCGGGCGGTAGATTAAGGGCATATTCACGCAGCATTGACATCAGCTCGGTAAGCATAATACCCAAATTGAAATTGTGTAACGAAACGCCGTGATATTGCTCCACAAACTCTTCTACTTCAAAAAGAAGCGCATCCTGATTAACAGCGGGATCGCCAGCCCAATCCAATAGGACCTCAACGACACGCGGGGCATCCAGCTCAACCATGCTGTGTAAAAGCTGCACCACTTGATGACGACGATCCACAGAGAGCCTGCCGACCATACCGAAATCAATAAAAGCAATGCGGTTATCCGGCAGATAAAAAATATTACCCTGATGAGGATCGGCATGAAAAAAACCACCGATCAGGATCATTTTTAAAGCAGCCTGACCGCCGTATCCGGCTAACATTTTTCTATCTAAACCAGCCTGCTCTAGTGCATCAATATTTCGTCCGGGAATACCATCAATAAATTCCTGTACATTGACACGTTCACTGCACCATGGCCAGTACACCTTGGGGATCACGATTTGCGGATCCTGTGCAAAGTTTTTGGCTACCCGTTCGGCATTGCGACACTCCGCCAACAAATCCAATTCACGTCGTAAAGAAACCGCAAATTGACGTACCACCTCACCAGGTTTAAAGCGCCGCCAAGCCGTGGATTCGGCTTCCATCACTTCGGCAATTCGGGCAAGTAAACGTAAATCAGCCTCCATTATCGGCCGAATGCCCGGTCTGCGTACTTTAATAATGACCTGCGTGCCGTCCTGCAAGCGAGCTCGATGGACTTGGGCAATGGATGCGGCAGCAAGCGGTTGAGGATCGAGTTCCGCAAAAGCCTGTAGTGGACTACAGCCAAGATCTTCCTGCAATTGGTTACAGATTAATTCAAATGAAACTGGGGGAGCCTGATCCTGTAATTTTTCAAATTCAGCAATCCACTCAGGAGAAAACAGATCGGCACGTGTCGACAGAATCTGCCCGAGTTTGATAAAGGTAGGTCCCATCTCGCCCAGAGCCTGACAAAACCTGACCGGTGATTCTGCGCTGGTTATATCGGATACCCGTTTCCAGTGCAGGGCCTTACCGGCGCTCTCAAAGACACTTGCCAGTCCGAGCCTGCGCAGCAGATCACCAAAACCATAACGGATTAATATCGACGCGAGCTCATTAAGTCGACCAATATCCCGCGCTGCGCCCAACGTCTCCCAAAGCATGGAGTACCTATCTACTCTTTGTTATTTTTAGAAGCGTTGGACTTTGACTTCGCATCCAGGGTTTGCGCAATCGCATCCAGAAAACCGGCTGCCGCATAAGCAAGATTGCTTGTTACCTGCAACGCAGAATCTGTCCCGGCCGTCACAGTACCGCTTACTTTGTCACCCAGATCATGGTTTAACTGTTTAGCAATCTCTGCGGCGCGCTGACCGACTTTGGTACCACCGGAACGACCATGACGTGCCAGATCATTTAATATGCCGGCAATTGCTTGATTAGTTCCTTTTGCCGCCTCTTTCAAGGTATCAATATATATTCCTTCCAACGCATTAAGGTCCTCAATAGCTTGCTTTAAATCCTGTTTAGTAAAGCTTTTAATCTGCCCGCTTGCTTCTTCTACCGCTAATTTTGAAGCTTCAGCAACAGAGGAAAAAGCATCATCAAGACCGGCAATTGCCTTAGCCAACTTTTCTTTACCTTCACTGCCATGAATAACAGCACCTAATCCAGCACCTTTAACAACGCTGCCGGCAACCCGGGCGATCTCTTCAAGATCCAATTTACCTTCGCTTAACGTTTTAAGGGTAATACAACGAACGGTTTCCCTGATATGCGGATCGGTCTCAACCGCCTGCTTAACCTCATCTTCGAGATTTACACGACTGTTATTTGCGTCGCTATTAGCTGTTTCCATCTCTTTTCTCCTGCACAATTTACTGTCCGAATAAATAACCCGTCAATTACAAAAGTATATTTTAAATCAAGAGGTTCACCTGGATTGCCCACAAAGAGTATAGGAAGAATAAGAGCCCTTTACCAAAAAATGTTGAATTAAGCAGGATGTTTCGTCTCATTTCGAAAACGAACACTAATAGCTGGCGTTAGGGTGCTTTGGCCGTCATAGCACCTTTAAAGCTTGCAAGAACAATGACTCTTTTGATAATCAAATAATTAATGAAAGAACATAATAATGGAGACAAACATCAAAAACACCGCGAAGATTCGTTTTAAAATATGCGTCGGTAATGAGTTTGCCAACCTTGCACCATATTTAGTGGTGAAAATTGAAGTTGCAGAAATACAAAGCAGAGCCGGCAAATAGACATAGCCGATACTATAAGGTGGCAAATTATTGATATGAGAGCCCTGCCACATAAAGCCGAGCATACCTGATATGGCAATAATGCAGCCGCACATTGATGAAGTCCCAATTGCCTTTTTCATCTCAATACCGTAGCGATTTAAAAATGGAACGGTAAGCGCGCCACCACCAATACCAGCTAAGCTTGCGATACTCCCGATGACAACACCACTGGCAGCAGTGAAATAGCGGTTAGGCATAGAACGAGCAGCAACAACCAGAATGGAGAAAAACATCTGTAACGCCAGCAGTAATACAATTGCAGCAAAGACTTTGGGCAGGTATGGATTGGGTATCCATTCTGCAATATATGATCCCATAAATCCGCCAATCACTACGCCCGGAATCAACCACTTCACAACGAACAGATCGACGTTACCAAGCTTGAGATGATTAATAGCAGAGGAACCGGAAGTCAATATAATGGTAGATAGCGAAGTAGCAAGCGCAAAATGCATCGCCAAAGCAGGATCGATCCCGGTCATAGGAAGAAGAAAAACCAGTGCAGGTACAACTTGCAAACCGCCACCCACACCGAGTAGACCAGCAAGAACGCCCACTATTGCACCTAACGCCAAAAGCGATGTTACCAACTCAATAGACACATTATCATCCTATTTTTTACCGCCATTAATAAATACTAAAAAGCCTCAACACTGTGTTGAGGCTTATAAGGCGTTATCTGCTCTCTTGCAGTTTAGCTTGTGCGGCTTCTACTTTTGAAAAATCTAACTTTAACTCTTCAACGGCTTGTTTGATTAAATTGGGGTTGCTCATCACCTGCATCATCAGCGCTTTTAATTTCTCTTGAGGAATATCTAAACCTTGAATAATGGTCATTGCCGCTAACGGATTTTGCGTTAAGGCTTGAAACACTTCCGTGATTTTTTCATCACTTACATTGTGATCTTTTAGAGTTTGAATAATTGGGTTCATTAGATTTCCTATTTAAACTGAACGATGGAGAGTGGGCATTATGTATCATGGGTATAAATATTACGACTTAAAGCTGAGGCTAATTATTAGCAAAGCAAAATCAAAAAGATAACCGTCCGGTAAAAAATAAACATTTTTTTATAAGGGCTTTTATTCCTCTATACGCCAGATATTTTAAATGCCATAATTATTTGTAATACAAGTAGCGCACACTTGGATGGAGCAAATAGTGGTTTAATTAACCAAAAGGATATTACTGTACATAACTTAACAATACGAATAATAAATGCCGAATATGCAACATCGAAGCTGGCTGTTTCATTGATAAGATAGCGAAGTTTTAACTGCAGGAAGTGTTGAGCTAAGCGGTACAATCCT
>JBATHQ010000654.1:0-1659 GCA_049667005.1 Psychromonas sp. | reverse complement strand
GTACGGCCAGCGCAACCAGTTGTTCAATAGAGGATTCAAATAAACCAATTACCCAGGCGGCAACAAAAGCGGTGATCAGGTTTGTCCCTAACCAGATTGCTCTGTTTAATGAGATATGTGCAATCGGCGCAAACATATCCAATTCATTATTAAGACCTGCCTGTGCTAATAAACGCTGTTCGGCATTGTGTTTTAAAACATCGATAACATCATCTACGGTTATCCGTCCCAGCAGACGCTTATTTTGATCAACCACGGGGGCAGAGGTCAAGTCATGATCTTCAAACATTTGTGCTACATCACTGGCTGACATTAGCGAGTCAATTAACGGTACATCATCTTTCATCACATCGCTGACCGACAAACTGTTATCCAATGAAACAAGATCGCTGAGGTGTAAAATCCCTTTTACCTGATTATTTCTGTCCACAACTACTAAATGATCCAGTTGCTCCGGTAACATCCCCTCTTTTTTGCGCAATTGGCACAAATAGCGATACACCGCTTTAAGGCTGACATCCTTTCTGACCGCGGTGGCATCAATGTCCATTAATCCGCCTGCCGTGTTATCGGGAAAATCCTTGACGGTTTGATAGCGCGTTTTGCGCTGACTGTCCATCGCTTCGACCATGGCGGTAACGACGGGTAGGGGCAGATCTGCATCGATATCAGCCAACTCATCCATTTGCAGGTTAGAGAGGCATTTCAGCAAATCAGATTCACTGGTCAATTTGATTAACGAAAGACGCAGTTCGCGATGCACTTCCAGCAATACCTCGCCTTTATCTTCAATCGGGATCAGCTCCCAAAAAGTTAGGCGGTATTTAGTGGGCAAAGATTCAATCAAGCGGCCTAATTCCGCCGGATGATGCCGTTCAATAGTGAGCAGCAGATCCTCTGACTGTTGTTCTTCCAAAAAATGGATTAATTGACTGACTAGTTCGGTACTATTTTGATTCATATCTGTTAGTTACCATTAGCTGAGTGTTTGTTTCTTACGGGTTTATCTTAAGCAATCCATACCAATATGGAAAATTAGTAACGCTGGGGATCGACTTTCGCTGCCATTTTGTATTAAATAATATCCAAAAAATAAGAAAGACTATTTACCATACAACCCATTGAAATACTATAGAATGAAATATCACTTGCCTACCCAGAAAGAAATAAAAGCGGATTAAAATTCTTTTTAGGAAGTCTTAAGTCGTCACATGCAAATTGTATTCATCTGCGTCGTTATAAAATATCAATGTAGCATGACTATACCCAAATAACTTGATAATGATTCTCATTTAAAATAAACAAGACAGTGAGAGATATGTCCGCAGCTTGTTTTTGATGCTCATATTTTGCACCTTGAAGTATGATGGGGATATACCCTGTCTGCGGATTTTTTAATCCAGATCTTTGTAAGGTTTAAGCTGGCCAGATCTGTGCCCATAGACAGGTGGTCGAGGTTCTTCACTGAAGATTATTATTTTAAATTTTTTGTAGTCGGTCTTTATCACCGAGACGCTTACAAAATTTGTAACCGACTATAGTGTTTCCAATAACGATGATCTTTTGCTGGCTTATGATTTGTTCTCTATACTCAAAAACATTAGCTGCAGTTGTTCATAGCTAAATAGGTGGATATTAAACTATGCAGAAAATTATCGT
>JBATHQ010000653.1:0-1521 GCA_049667005.1 Psychromonas sp. | reverse complement strand
GCAGAATGGTTTTTTTCATGTTGTAATTCAGGGGCACAAACTGTTTTATCGCCTGAACTACATCTTCTTCATAAAACAGCGGTTGGATCGGCGTTAAATTATTTCTAAGCCTTTTTTTATTAAGTCTTTCGGTATCACGCAGCTGCAGCTTGGCAGCATCTTTTAACATAATCGCGCATAACTCTGCGGTGGCTTTATGGGTATAAATCGGACCGTTAAACCCGGCTCGGACTAATTGCGGTAACCGCCCGGAGTGATCGATATGAGCGTGACTCAGTATCACGGCATCAATGGAAGAGGGAGTAAATTCAAAAGGTTCATAATTGCGCAGGGCGTCCTCTTTACTGCCTTGAATCATGCCACAATCGAGTAATACTTTATGGTCGTTGAAGGTGATAAGATGGCAAGAACCGGTCACCTCCTGAGCTGCACCTAAAATTTCCAGTGTCATTGTCATCATTACTCTCCCAATATTAATCCCTTAATAACCTTCTTTTTAATCATAGACCAGTAGTGGTTAGTTACATATTAAAGAATGGAACAGTTAATGCTACAGATAAAATAAGCGGCAATTATGGAAGGGGGATCACGGCAAGAGTATTTAGTCGTCAGCCATCAGTTGTTAGTCGGGCGCGGGCTCGAGAGCATCTCAGCACAATTTTCCTTGCTGACTTTGCATCTTAAAGTATCATGGGTATATAAGTAGGTGGATATACAAATAGGGGCTGCAGGTTTTTTTCTGGGCTCTGACTTTAATTACAGGAGAAGTTATGATTAAAAAAGTACTGATAGTTTCATTGTTGGTGATGCTGTCTGCATGTTCTACATTACAAAATGGGTTAAAAAATTATGTCCAGCAACCTGAGGTGACTTATAAATCGATTTCAGTCGGTAAGGTTTCAATGGATGCTATTGAGTTAAATCCTACAGTGAATATTGCTAATAAGAACAGTTTTTCTATTCCCGTTAGCGCCGTTACTTATGGTCTTTCACTTAATAATAAACAGATGTTAACCGGGCAGAGCAATGATATAGGAACGCTGCCGGCAAATGTGGATAAAGATGTCAACCTCTCGTTGGTTCTGACGAAAGAGAGTCTCGGTGCATTACAGCAACTCTTGTTTAAGGAGAAAAAACTCGAGTATCTGGTTAAGGGTAGCGTAACAGCCATGGGTATTGCGATCCCTTTCCAGAAATCGGCTACTCTGTACGCGCCTGAAATTAAGATCCGCGATTTCAAAGTTGTCAATGCGACTTTCAATCAGTTAGATATTTTATTGAGTGTGGATGTTGATAATCAGAATAACTTTTCCTTACCGCTAGACACCTTGAGTTATTCAGTCTCCAGCGGTAGTAAAGCGTTGTTTAACGGAAATCTTAAAAATAATAAAATCGCAGCAGGAAAAAATAATATTGAACTGCCGTTAAGCATTAAACCGAATGATTTATATACAAGTGTATTTGGAATGATGGCCAACCCTAAATTGCCTTTACACTTTGAAGTCAACAGCCCGTTGTTTA
>JBATHQ010000652.1:0-7478 GCA_049667005.1 Psychromonas sp. | reverse complement strand
AACTCGCCGAAGATAATGATTGATGACACGGTGCGCAGCAAGTTGGTGAAAATTACCGCTGAAAATTGGTCATAGCCATTTCTGAACACAACAATATAACAGGCAGATAACTTGCCTTTTATATTGTTGTAATCTTCATTTTGTCTTCTCCTTTTTTTGATTGTATATAACAAATTCAATCAAGGCACATAGATGCAGAAGTGGGAGGATACCATCAATTAATTCTCTTAACAGAATCTCGGATTATCAATTCAGGTACTAATTTATGCGGCATCGGATAATCATTTTTATTGATTAACGACAATACTTTTTTGGCGGCTTCGATGCCCATTTCATTAACAGGGAAATTAACTGTGGTTAGCTTTGGGGTAATTTGAGCGCTAAATTCATCGTTGTCAAAGCCAACTACGGAGATATCATTCCCGATTGAAATCCCCCTACCATTCAATACTTCATAAACTTCCAAAGCAATATGATCGTTTAAACAGAAAATGGCAGTGATTTGTATGTTACGATCGAGCAACCTTCTCGGTGCAACTCCTGGATTTTTTAAATCAAATCTGCCTTCTACTACGAGGTTAGGATCATACTGAATTCCATACTCAGTTAATGCATTTCGATATCCTTGCAGTCTGTCTCTGCTAACATTTTGGTATAGAGGACCCGTAATGCAGCCTATCTTGGTGTGACCATTGTCAAGCAGATGTTTGGTTGCAAGATAACCTCCTAATTCGTCATCTAAATAGATGCAGTTTTCGGCTATTTCAGGGATATAATGATTAAGAAGAACGGTAGCGGGAGTTTCCTTGACTATTTTAAGTATATCATCATCGGATAATTCACCAGTATGAATAATCAGACCATCAACCTGTTTCGACTTCAAAAACTTAATTGCATCAACTTCATGACTCCTTGAATGCCGTCCGCTGGTGGCGATTAAATGAAAGTTACTTTCACGCGCCGTCTCTTCGGCTGCACTTGTCAATGATGAGAAGTAACCACCAGCAAGCGTTCCCACAAGCATGCCAATGCTATTGGTTCGTTTGGAAGCTAGGGATTGCGCTGATAAGTTCGGTTGGAAATCTAGCTGCTCAATCGCCTTAAGCACCTTTTCTTTAGTTTCTACCGCGACTCTGGCGTGGCCAGTTAATACGCGTGAAACAGTAGACTGAGAAACTTGAGCAAGTTCGGAAACATCTTTAATAGTGGCCAACGGTATTCCTTACGATTATATCTTTAAATTTATTATTATATTCCCTCGGGTCTTTGACCTTTCGAGATTGTTTTTGCAGTCGTTTGTTGGTTCTTTATACAAAGCAGAGTCTGTGTAGTGTAGTTGCTCTAAATAAACAGACGATAACGTATATGAGCTTGCCAACAAGCGCTGCCGAAGGGTTCGGCTAAAAGCGTTTTGCTCGTTGTCGAGAGGTATTAGGCGGCAAACTTCAAAAACAAACAACCCCTAACGACAGGTAGTTACATTGAATGGTGTGTAAAGGCAAATAATTAACCTGAATAAATAGCCTGTACGATAAACCACACTGGCTAAATTTTGAACCTATCATCCGCTTGCCGCAACTCTTTTTCAATAAAAAACAGTGATATTGGTTTACCGCCTTTTGTTGGCTTTAAAATAATTAAGTTACCAACACCAGTGTGATTATCAGCCTGGCTGTTCTCATTTTCTGCTTATCATTTTATAAATGGGGCGATATTTATTTCTGCGCAGGAATTTTCATCAAGAACAAACGTTGACGACGTGTTTTTTTGCGGTCTGATGCCTCGCCTTTGCTCCAATCCCTTTGTGATTAAAATAGTACACTGTACTAGTTGGTGAGAAACCGGTTTCATGATGAATTTGTTATATTTTAAAATTTTCATTATAAAAATCGTTTTAAATCAATTGTTTACGTGGTTTTTACTGTTCTTTGTTACGTTGCGTTACGTTTTGTTACATGAAAGTTTTTTCATGTGTGACTTTGGTCGCTTTTTAGTCAATTGCTTTGCTTCTATAATCTATTCTGGAAATAAAGTTGATTTATCTTGTTTTTTTGACTGTTGAATGGGTTTTTGGCTGGCTGTTGAGCTGTTCAATTAAAATAAATCTATTTTAATGGTCGATAGAAAAGAAAGCGCTATCATTTTGTTGGGCTTGGAGTTCTACAGTAAATGGAATTAGTGAACATGCCTGTTAGTAAAAACAGGTGAGTTTAATGAGCAGCCTACTTATCGCTTAAAGGACTGAATTTTCTTCGAATAAAATGGCTTGGATTGGTCTAAGACTTTTTCATGACATTTATGCATGCAGTTTATAAGTATTAAATTATACAGGGTAAAAATTATGCACCATAAAAAATCTATATTGTCATGTTTTGTGGCAATGGCATTATTAGCGGGCTGTAACAAAACTAAAGAAGTTATCGATACAGATCCGCTTGATCAAACAGGTTCTGTTAATACGTCAAAAGTTCCTTATTACCAGGATTGGCCGCAAATAAACAGCGCGGTTGCCAAAGATGAGACCATTGAAAGCAAAGTGGCGGAAATTCTTGCACAGATGACCTTGGAAGAAAAAGTGGGTCAAATGATCCAGCCGGATCTTCGAGAAGTAACCCCTGCAGAGGCAAAACAGTATAAATTAGGTTCGTTATTAAACGGTGGTGGTGGCTGGCCTGATGATAATAAGTATGCAAGTGCGCAAGATTGGGCGGATAAAGCTGATGAATACTACAACGCACTAGAGGAAGCTTATGCGGAACGTGGTTTCAGAATTCCTTTTATGTGGGCAACCGATGCTGTTCATGGCCATAACAATGTTTATACCGCGACCGTTTTTCCTCATAACATCGGCTTGGGGGCAGCGAATGACCCTGAGTTAATTAAACGTATTGGCGTAGCAACCGCAGAAGAGATCTCTGCGACTGGGCTTGACTGGACCTTTGCACCAACCGTTGCTTCCCCGCGTGATTATCGTTGGGGACGTGTCTATGAAGGTTACTCAGAAGATCCGGAGATCATATACCAGTACGCAGGTAAAATGGTTGAGGGGCTGCAAGGCGGTACTGAAGGCTTGAAGGGACAAAGAAACGTTATCTCCAATGTTAAGCACTGGGTGGGGGACGGAGGTACTTATGATGGTGTCGATCGCGGCGAAAATCATTACACAGAAGAATACTTACGCAATCTTATGGCAACCGGTTATTTCTCAGGTTTAGATGCTGGCGCGCAGGTGGTGATGAGTTCATTTAACTCCTGGCATAACGATGCAAACTACGATCAAAATGGTACTGGTGATTACAATTACAAGCTTCACGGAAGCAAGTATCTGCTCAATGACATACTAAAAAATAAAATGGGCTTTGATGGAATAATTGTAACTGACTGGAATGGTCAGTCAGAGATCACCAATTGTACTTCTGCTAATTGCCCTGAAGCGGTCAATGCGGGTAATGATGTATTTATGGTGACATCAAACAGTGATTGGAAAGCTTTTTATACGAATGTTATTGATCAGGTAAATGCAGGTACTATTTCACAGGAGCGTATTGATGACGCGGTAACGCGTATCTTGCGTGTGAAAATGCGTGCCAACCTTTGGGAAAAACCAAAACCATCAGAACGAGAACTGGCAGGAAATGCAGATATATTAGGATCAGATGCACACCGAGCCATCGCAAGAGAAGCGGTCAGTGAGTCACTGGTTTTACTTAAAAACGAAGGCAGTATTCTCCCTTTAAGTAAAGACGCTTCATATATTATTACCGGAAGCGCGGCCAATGATATTCAAAAACAAACAGGTGGTTGGAGTTTAACTTGGCAGGGCACTGAAAATACCATTGAAGCTGACTTCCCTGGTGCAACGACTATGCTGATGGCATTACAGGATGCGGTCGGTACAGAAAATGTGTACAGCAGCGAATCAGACGCACCGGAAGATGCGATTGCTATTGTTGTTATTGGTGAAGATCCCTATGCAGAAATGTTCGGGGATATTAAATCCAGCCAAACTCTTGAATTCTCTTCGCTTGATTCCACCTATGCAGCTGATTTAGCGACAGTTAAAGCAATGAAGGAAGCTGGGCATAAAGTAGTTACGGTCTTCTATTCGGGCCGTCCTCTTTATGTAAATGAAGAGATTAACGCATCCGATGCCTTTGTCGCAGCTTGGTTACCCGGCACAGAAGCGGGTGGTATTACTGATGTGTTATTTACCGAAGATGGTGCAGACTTTAAAGGTCGCCTCTCTTATTCATGGCCTATGAAAGTGTGCTCTACGACAATTAACCGCCATGCACCGAATATTACGGCTTACAGTACCCCTGTTGACGGCATGACGGGTGAGCTGATTGAGCAGGATATCGAAGGTGAGCATAAACCGTTGTTCCCATATGGGTATGGCTTAGGATATGCTTCAAGCACCACTCAATCGGTGACAACCGATCTTAATAACATAGCGCTTGATGAGCGTGATTATGGTTGTGGACAGTCAGAGCCAGATACCAGTGAAGCAACTGTTAATTTGGAAATTTATGGCAGTCAATCAACCGGAGAATTTACGGCCCGCATAGCTGGAAGTGCCAATGGTTGGGCTGGTCTAGAGGTTTCAAACGGCTCGGAAACTACGATTGGCTCTATTACGACCACACCAATTAACTACAAACTCCAGCAGGATGCTGTCACTGTCGAATTTAGTGGTGATTCTGCAGCTCAAATTTATATGCAGACAGAGGATACATTGGGTGTCGATAAATACAGTTATGTCAATGCGGATGCAACGCTGCAGTTTGATATCGATATGAAATCAACTGCGCCGGAAAGCCTGGTTCTATCCGCACATTGTGAGTGGCCATGTCTGGGCGAAGTCCAAATAAACAAGGTGTTACCCGCACCGACTGCAGCAGATGAAAAACAGTGGACGACGATCAAAGTTCCGCTGGAATGCTTAGTTGATGAAGGCATGGATTTCTCTCTGGTGAATACCCCTTTCCTAATGTATTCAGAGGAGGCTGTTAAATTTAATCTTGGTGAGATTCGCTACGTACCCCGCAGTGTTGATGCTGCTGAAGATGCCGTAAGCTGTGATGAGCTGACAGCTGAAGCATTAGCGCCACTCGATGAAGATGTTGTTGATGTTAAGGCAACTTGGTCTGAACTAAGTGAGTATAAAACAGATACTAATACATGGGGTGGTATTGACGGACATTTGTCTTATAGTGAAGAGGTTGTTGATGGAGAAACAGTCTTATCTGTAGCTTATGACGTAGATAGTCCTGAAACTTACAAAGGTATTGTCATCATGTCAGGCGACCCTCAAAATCTAAGCAACTATCTTGCTACAGGAACACTTAGCTTTAACTTATGGATTGAGAGCTATGGAGAATCAGCTGGAATAGCCTTTAAAATGGAGTCTGAAGCAGGTCCGGGTGATGACTACCTATTGCCTAAAGCTGACTATCCAACGGGAGCATGGCACACTATTACAGTTAACGTGAGCGATTTAAATACGGGTAGTTTAGATATTACTGAAGTGAATAAACCAATTGCATTGTTAGCTAATTGGGCTGAATCACAAGCTGGTGTTGTATTTAAAGTCAAAAATATCAAATTCGTTAAATAACGATATCTGATTGATTTATAATCTTTAAGTAGCAATGTGGAAAAGGAGTTCCACATTGCTGTTATAAATTACTCGAATTAATTTTAGCTGATGATTTTTTTACACAAAAATCACAGTAGCTCTTGTTTTTAAAAGGAATCTCTGTTGTAAGCACTTTCAGTTTAGAAGGTACTGGCAATACCATTACCAGTCAGTAGATATAGTTAAACAGGTATCTGACATTGAAACCATTGACTACAAATATTTGAACTTATTTCCTGCCGGATCAACTAGTTTAGTTTTTTCACCGAGTCCCGAATAATTAATTCGGGGAGCAATTTAGTTGTGGGTCTATGGTCTGTTTTATCGATCAATGCGATAACTGCACGGGCGGCTTCAATCCCCATCTCTTTGACCGGGAAGTTAACCGTTGAGAGCTTAGGGCGGATATGCTGGCTATAGCTGACGTTATCGAAACCGATAATTGAAATATCTCCCCCCACAGATAAGTTTCTTTCGCTGCAAATATCATAAACTGCTAAGGCAATATTATCGTTCTGGCAGAAAATGGCAGTGATTTCATTATCACGGTCGAGTAATCTTCTGACTACTTCATGATTCCCGTAATGATCAAATCGCCCCTCTATCACCAGGTTCGCATCATAGGGTATAGAAAACTCAGCGAGTGCATTTCTGTAACCCTGCAGACGTTCACGACTGTCGACTTTGCTCAGTTGTCCGGTGATGCAGGCAACTTTTGTGTGACCATTATCGAGCAGATACTTAGTGGCCATATATCCGCCTAATTCGTTATCTATGCAGATACAATGGTCACTTAATTCTGGAATGTAACGGTTTAGAATAATCAGCACAGGTTGTTTTTCTGCTATTTTAATCAGCTCGTCATCGGATAATCTATCGGAATGAATGATCAAACCATCTACTTGCTTAGACTGGAGAAACTGAATCGAGTCTTGTTCTTTTGTTTTTGATTCCCGACCACTGGTGACGATTAAGTGTCTGTTTTTGCTGCGAATAATCTCTTCTGCGTTATGCATTAAAGGCCCAAAGAAAGGACCATCAAGTGATCCAACCATCATCCCTATACTATCCGAACGGTTGGACGCTAATGCTTTTGCGAAGGAGTTCGGTGTATATCCGAGCTTTTCTATCGCTTCAAATACTTTGATTTTATTTGCTTCTTTGACTGTTGCGTGGCCATTGATGGTTCTTGATACCGTTGCTTGCGATACTTGCGCAAGTTCAGACACCTCTTTAATTGTGATCAACGTAATTACCTTAGTAATAATATCCATTCATTAAGTTAAGCATCATTGTTTATTCCATTCGGGAAAAGAAGATGTCATAACCGACTGCAACTGATTGTAACCGTTTTGTAATTTATTGTAACCGTTCATAATGAATGGGCAACCGATTTATTATAGGTTCGTTCAGCAGTATTTCAACTTTGGATTAATATCGGTATGGGTCAGATGAAAAAAGTTCCGTTAAATTGAGAATAAAATAACATAACAGGCAAAAAGTGTGATCCAGGTTTAAAGGAAGCGCTTACTTGTAGATCTGCTTCACGTTTATTATGTTATTTATCATTATAATTGTTTTCGAAGTAGCTTAACGGGGTTTTCTGCCAAATCACGCTCAAAATCAATCAGGTTGCAGCTAAAAAAATGCCTTGCACATGGACCGGGCATTTTTTTAAGACTGGAAAGAAAGCGCTTACTTCTGTTAACTTAAGTTCAATTTGAAAATACTAACTATATATGGAGTTATAATGAAATTATCAAAACTAACCTTAGCATGCGCATTGGCAGCTGGTATGGCTGCACCACAGATAGCCAGTGCAGATGACTCTTTTGAGTAT
>JBATHQ010000651.1:0-3753 GCA_049667005.1 Psychromonas sp. | reverse complement strand
GAGCATGTCGGTTAAACAATACAATTGAAACAAGCAATTAAAACAAACAATAACTTTAAAAAAATAAAGGAAAACAGATGTTAAATTTCAGTTTTGAAAATCAAACACGAATTCATTTTGGTGAAGGTCAAATTAGCGCTGTCGCGGCAGAAATTCCAACCGATGCTAAGGTGTTGGTCATTTATGGTGGCGGTTCGATAAAAAGTAATGGTGTTTATGATCAAATTGTTAAGACATTAAAAGATCACACCTGGTTTGAATTTTCCGGTATTGAACCTAACCCGAATTACGATACATTGATGAAAGCACAAGCCATCATTAAACAACATGATATTGATTATTTACTCGCGGTAGGCGGTGGCTCTGTGGTTGACGGCAGTAAATTTATTGCGGCAGCGGCATTATATAAGGGTGATGATCCGTGGGATATTATTACTGAGCAGCAGAGTATTGAAGCCGCTTTACCGATCGGTGTGGTACTAACCTTACCGGCAACCGGCTCTGAAACAAATATTGGCTCGGTGGTCACTCGTAACGGTACCAAGCTTCCCTTTATGAGCCCGGCTGTTCGCCCGCAATTTGCTGTATTGGATCCGACGGTGACTTTATCACTTTCAGATCGTCAAATCAGCAACGGTGTTGTTGATGCATTTATCCACATTATGGAGCAATACCTGACCTTCGATGTGAAAGGTAAAGTCCAGGATCGTTTTGCTGAAGGTTTATTGCAGACGCTGATAGAGGAAGGACCGAAAGCGTTACTTGCAGAAAGCAAAAATGACCTTGAAGTACGGGCGAATATTATGTGGTCAGCAACCATGGCATTAAATGGTTTAATCGGTGCCGGTGTGCCGCAGGACTGGTCTACACATATGATAGGTCATGAACTGACAGGTGGATACGGTATTGACCACGCACGCACGCTTTCAATTGTGCTACCTGCGGTAATGAAAGTTCGCCGTGATGCAAAACGTACAAAACTACTGCAATATGCACAACGTGTCTGGCATATAAAAGACGGCAGTGAAGATCAGAAGATTGATAAGGCCATTGAAATGACTGAAGCTTTTTTCAAAAACATGGGAATGCCGATTCGCCTATCCGATGTTGATCTTGGTGCTTCCGATATTGACAAGCTTGTGGCAAGACTTGAGTCCCATGGCATGGTCGCACTGGGTGAAAAACAAGAAATTACCTTACCAATAAGTCGTCAAATATTAGAGCAGGCGCTGTAATAATAACTATCCGTTTTGGTTAATGACAAGGCGTAAAGCCACCGCAAATAAAATCGTGCCATATAATGTGGGACGATTTTTTCGTTTTAGTAAAAGCATGCTATTCTCCCTCCGTCTGTAATATTCTTACAGGCTCATTTAACTTACATTGTTTCATTGATTCATAGTTACATAGTTACATGCTGTGTGAAGTCATTCTATTCGGTGAGTAAATAGCAAATGATAAAAAATCAGAAAAAAGCCACCCTGTTTGCTTTGATCGCTGTCAGCATGTGGTCCACCGTCGCTAGCGCATTTAAAGTCACATTGACCTATTTTTCACCCATTCAGATGTTATTAGTGGCTACCTTTACCACGATTTTAACCTTAATCGGCATCTGCTACAGGCAAAAAAAACTGCATCTTTTAAAAGGATACTTTTTAAAACGCCCTTTATATTATCTTCTGCTGGGCTTAATTAACCCTTGTTTTTATTATCTTATTTTATTTCAAGCTTATGAGTTACTGCCAGCGCAGCAGGCGCAATCTTTAAACTATACCTGGGCTATTTCACTGAGCATTTTAGCGGTACCCTTTCTCGGGCAAAAGCTTACCAAAAACGATGCCATCGCCATCTTTTTGGCATACAGTGGTGCCTTAATTATTGCCACCAAAGGTAATGTTTTTGCATTAGATTTCACTAGCCCTCTGGGAGTATTTCTGGCACTTTTCAGCACCCTGTTATGGGCAATGTATTGGATATTAAATGCCAAAAACAGTGCCGATCCTATCGTCTCTTTATTATTATGTTTTTTGCTGGGATTCCCGGCTATTTTTATCGCAACGCCAATCTTAAGTGATTTTAATATGCCGGACTGGCAAGGTTGGGTTGGTGCCATTTATATCGGTTTATTTGAAATGGGTTTTGCTTTTGTCGCCTGGTTAACTGCGCTGCGTTATGCTGAAAATACGGCGAAAATAAGCAACCTGATTTTCATCTCTCCCTTTGTCTCTTTATTGCTGCTCAATATCATTATTGATGAGCCGATTTATCCGGCAACCCTTGTCGGTTTAATCTTTATTATTAGCGGATTATTAATTCAGCAACTCAAAGCAAAAGCGCTAAAAAAACCGGTCTTCTAACTCCCCTGAAAAACTCAGCCAGCACTCAAAAGTTTTAAGCGAATAATAGAAAGGGATCTAAAGATCCCTTTCTTACTATTTTCATTCTATTGAAAGCTGTAAAACTATTTACTTCGCCAATACTTTATTCATTCTGGCAAAACCGGCTTCCAGATCGGCGATCAGATCATCCACATTCTCCAGACCAATATGCAAACGAATCAGTGGCTTACTTTCATCCCAATGGGTTACCGTACGTATTTTATCAATACCGAATACGCCTAAAATAAGGCTTTCGAAACCGCCCCATGAAAAGCCCATTTTGAAATAACGCATATTCTCAACTAATGCGGTGACCGATTGCAAATTTCCCTCTTTTAAGACAAATGAAAATAAACCATTACTGGCGCTAAAATCACGTTGAAAGAATTCATGACCGGGACAGCTTGCAAAAGCGGGATGGCGAAGGTGATCAACTTCCGGGCGGGCCGCTAACCAATTCGCAACGGTTAACGCATTTTTTTCATGTTGAGCCATACGTACGCCCAGGGTACGCAGTCCGCGACTGGCTAAATAAACATCGTCGGGAGAAGTACACTGTCCCATTAAATAGCTCTGTTCACGCAATATTGGCCAATATTTCTCATTAGCCGTAGCTGTCCCCATCATCACATCGGAATGACCGACAATATATTTAGTCGCCGCCTGAATGGAGATATCCACTCCCATAGCAAATGGGCGAGAATTAATAGGCGAAGCCCAAGTATTATCCAACATCACAATCATATTATTTTCATGAGCAATACGGCTTAAGGTCGGTACATCCTGCACTTCCATGGTAATTGATCCCGGAGACTCAAGGAATAATACTTTGGTATTAGGCCGGATTAACTCACTAATGCCCGCACCAATTAATGGATCATAATAAGTGGTCTCGATACCAAAACCAGCCAGTAGCCCATCACATAAAGCACGCGTTGGTTCGTAGGCATTATCCACCATTAATAGATGATCGCCCATTTTGAGGAAAGACAGTAATGAACTGCTAATAGCTGCAGCACCGGAGGGATATAGAGCCGTGCCAACGCCCCCTTCAAGTTCTGCGATAGCAGCTTGAAAAGCAAAATGGGTTGGTCCGCCACGGCGCCCATAAAACATTGCCCCATTGGTTTTATTTTTTGCCGCAAAACGCATCTCTTCCATGGTGTCGAATAACATGGTGGAAGCACGAAAAACGGGTGGATTAATGACCCCTTTTGTCCATTTTTTATCGCGTCCTAAACAAACAATTTGTGTTTCTTTTTTCATCATAATTTCCATATGTAATTATTCCAGCATGCTCCATAGTAGCATTTCATCTTTTTATACCCAAACCAATCCGCAGACGATAACAGCCGTCGTCTCAATTAGTATCTTG
>JBATHQ010000650.1:0-12843 GCA_049667005.1 Psychromonas sp. | reverse complement strand
ACTGCAAACAAGGCGCATGTGCTGCCGAAGTTCGCAGTGCAGATCAGCGTATTACACTACAAGTGTTTACCGATAAACCGGCAATGCAGTTGTACACTGGAAACTGGTTGGCGGGAACACCTAACCGTAGTGGCGGTGAATATCAGGACTACGCGGGGCTCGCATTAGAAACGCAGTTTTTACCCGATGCGCCAAATCACCCTGAATGGCAACACCCCTGCCCAATTTTAAAAGCTGGGGAAGAGTACGCTTATCAGACCATCTATCAGTTTATAATCAGTTAAATAACAGAACACCCTAGTTTAGGGTGTTTCTTGATGCCCCCTATTACTAGGAAAAGGTAAAAAATATGACCACTAACCAAGAAAAGCAACAACCAAAATCAGCAGGCGAAGATAAAATTAAACGACCGATTCTAGTCTGGGTATTATTTATTTATGCAACATTTAGCTTATCCAACTTAATCAGCTACTATTTTATTGTTTCTGGTGACTTAGTGCTCGAAGGTCTGGCTGGGGAGTATTATAAAAACCTTCAAACACTTGATCATGTTTTTAATGTATTTACTCCCATCTACTTCTATATCTGTGCGCTGCAACTTTTTAGGCTAAAAACGGTGGCATTAAGTCTATATCTTGGCTACATCCCGCTAATGGCTGCTCTGCTAACCCACAACCTATTTTCTCCAACCTGGAGAGCATTAGTCGAAGCTGAGCCTTTAGGTTATTACTCAACAGCCATTAGCTTTGTACTTTATTTTGCCTATGTCTATTATGCTTATCTATTGATCCAAAAAGGTATTTTGAAATAATACCAAATCCTGCTTTACAATAAATGCTCCATTTTACTATCAGATTGATTATTCTGAGGTGATCAATGAGGTTCTCGAGCCTTTGGGACTTTAACCATATTGACCGGGGACTATTGATAAATTAGCGTTACCACCCAGAAATTAATTTATAGGGTGGTAATGCTAAAGCATTAAAATTATTCATACTCTCGTAATGACGCGCCTTGTTCATCGAATAGATGCAGGTGTGTTTTGTCGATATACAAAGGCATATTATCACCTCTGGCGACTTGCTGATCTGAAGGAATATGCACTTTAAAATTATCAAGATCTTGATAATGACCGAACAGATAGGTGCTGTTACCCAAACGTTCAACATTATCTGCATGGAATGGTAAAGTTAATGCGTTCAATTCACTGTCAAGTAATTGAATATGCTCAGGCCGTATGCCAAGTTTTAGTTTATCACCTTTCTTACATGTTGCAGTGTGCGTCTTAAGCTCGACTATCTGCTTGTCAGGTAATTCCACCGTCACTTGTAAACCATCAATAGCGGCTACTTTTACCGGTATAAAATTCATTTTTGGAGAACCGATAAATCCTGCGACAAACTCATTGCCGGGTTGGTAATAAAGCTCCATAGGCGTTCCTACCTGCTCTACCCGGCCGTCACGTAATATCACAATGCGATCCGCTAAAGTCATCGCTTCAACCTGATCATGGGTAACATAAACCATGGTATTGCCCAGTTGTGAATGCAGGTTAGCTATCTGCAGACGCATCTCAACCCGCAACTCCGCATCTAAATTAGACAGTGGTTCATCAAATAAAAACACTTCCGGATTGCGAACGATGGCACGTCCAATTGCAACCCGCTGACGTTGACCACCGGAAAGTTCTTTAGGCTTGCGTGATAATAACGGACCAAGTTGTAAGATATCACTGGCTTGCTTTACCTGCTTTTTAATCTGGCTACTTTCAACGTTTGCCATCTTCAAACCAAAGCCCATGTTTTCTTCGACGGTCATATGCGGATAAAGTGCATAGGATTGAAACACCATCGCCACACCGCGATCGGCAGGTTCAACATGACTGACATCGGTATTAGCAATGGAAATTGATCCGCTAGTAATATCTTCCAGCCCGGCAATAAGGCGTAATAAAGTAGATTTACCGCAACCAGAAGGCCCTACAAAGACTGTAAACTCACCATCCTTTATCTCTAAATCGATACCATGAATGGTTTCGATCTCTCCAAAACGTTTTACGACTTGATGTAATGAAATTGCAGCCATTATTAATGCCCTCTATAATAAGGTTTAAGTTTGTTCAATCTGTCTTTGTCTTCAATAAAAAAAGTCATTAAATAAATTCAACGTTGTTTTCGGAAACATCCGCTAACATTTAAATAAAATTCAAAGTTAAAATTTTTTAAGTCTTAAAAATAACGTAAATATCGATTAATAAACAGTCTTGTTTTGCTTTCTTGAGACCTAATTAAGTGTAAATATTGAATAATGTGGTTGGGCTCGCATTTCACAATTTTAACTTTAATTTAACTTATGAATGCTTTTACCTAATGGATTTTATCGACTACTCTTACCTCCATCGCAACCTAAATGGGTGCGCAAACACAAGCCTCATTTATCAAGTAAATAATTAATATGGAGCAGATATGCCGGACCAAAATTCGCCCACAGTAGGGTCTAAGCCGCTCAGAAATGCGCCGCCCAGTCCGCGACGTAGACTCCCTAAACAACTTACCCCCTGGGTATTTATGGCGCCAGCTCTGTTGTTATTTAGTATTTACGTACTCTATCCGATCGTCAGTAGTTTTATGCTCAGCTTTTATAACTGGGATGGCATGGGAGATAAAATCTGGGTAGGATTTGGTAATTATATCGAGCTCTTTGACTCGGAAACATTCTGGACTGCTTTAACTAACAACGTTATCTGGATGGTGCTGTTTATGCTGGCACCACCGATTGGTTTAGCCATTGCGCTGTTTTTAAATCAACAGGTACGTGGGATCCGCCTGGTTAAAGCGTTGTTCTTTTTCCCCTTTGTTATTTCTCAGGTGGTAATCGGCTTAGTTTTTTCCTGGTTTTACGACCCTAACTTAGGGCTGCTTAACAGTATGCTGGATCTGTTTGGCTTTCAAACTATCGCGCTATTATCCAGTGAGGAATATGTTACCTACGGTATTATCGCCGCGGGATTATGGCCGCAGATTGCCTACTGCATGATCCTTTATCTGACCGGCTTAAACAGCCTCAACCCGGAGCAGATTGAAGCAGCTCGTCTCGACCGAGCGAAAGGTTTGAAAATGCTTCGTTACATTATTTTACCACAACTTGCCCCAGCAACTTTCATCGCGGTCGTGGTGACGGTGATTGGCGCTTTACGTTCGTTCGACTTAGTTGCCACGATGACCGCAGGGGGACCTTGGGGCAGCTCGACAGTACTCGCATATATGATGTATGAAGAATCAATTTTCAATTATCGTATGGGTTACGGTGCCGCAGTTGCCGTCGTATTGTTCCTGATTATGGCCGTCTATATCGCCTACTTCCTCGTCCGTATGTTAAGGAGTGAAAAATAATGTATCCGAAACCAATTGAGCACTCATCACGATTTATTAACGTTGCTTACCGTATCTCATTGCCTATTACTATTTTATTATGGTTGATGCCACTTGCAGCGGTAATGATGACTTCAATCCGCTCTATTCAGGATATTAATCAGGGTAACTATTGGGGATGGCCAACGAGTTTTAACTTTATTGAAAACTATATGATGGTTTTTCAATCAACGGAGATGGGACAATATCTGCTCAACTCTATGATTATAACATTACCAGCGGTAGCAGGTGCTGTTGCACTGTCAACCCTGGCAGGTTTTGCATTGGCTAAATACCAGTTTAAAGCCAATATCTGGATGCTTGCCATCTTCATTGGCGGTAACTTTGTTCCTTTCCAAATATTGATGATCCCTGTCCGGGATTTAACCATTGATCTCGGCTTATATGACACGCATATGGCGTTAATCATGTTCCATATCGCTTTCCAAACGGGTTTCTGCACACTCTTTATGCGTAACTTTATTGTCGGCTTACCTAATGAATTATTAGAATCAGCACGAGTAGATGGTGTCAATGAGTTTAAAATATTCTGGTACATAGTATTGCCACTAGTGCGCCCTGCATTAGCGGCGCTAGCTGTACTAGTATTCACCTTTATCTGGAATGATTATTTCTGGGCATTGGTATTGGTACAAAGCGACACTGTACGTCCTGTTACAGCCGGGCTAAGTTCGCTTCAAGGTCAGTGGCTTGCTTCATGGAACCTGATTTCAGCAGGTGCCGTAGTAGCTGCTTTACCACCGGTAGCACTGTTTTTCGCAATGCAGCGTCATTTTATTGCGGGCTTAACGCTAGGTGCAACTAAAGGCTAACCGTCAGGGGCTGACTCAGCCTCAATACTACTTACAAGGAAATAATATGAAAAAGATCCAATCTATATTGGCTGCCAGTGCGATTTCAGTCACGCTGTCTTCAATGTCGTATGCTGGTGAATTAATCATCAATTCCGATGCATCAGATCCGGCTCCTAAAGCCGCTTTCAGCGAAATTATCACCGCATTTGAAAAAGAAAATCCGGATATTAAAGTCACTTATAATCTTTATGACCATGAGGGTTACAAAACCACTATTCGTAACTGGTTGGTCACTTCGCCACCGGATGTTGTATTCTGGTATGCAGGTAACCGCATGAAAACCTTTGTTGACCGTGGTCTGTTTGATGATGTGTCTGATGTTTGGGATACAAATAAAATGCATCAAGACTTTGCCAGCTCAAAACCGGCAATGACCATAAACGGCAAACAATGGGGCGTACCTTATACGTACTATCAATGGGGTATCTATTACCGCAAAGATATCTTCGACAAATATGGCATTGCTGAACCCAAAACATGGGAAGAGTATCTTGCCGCCTGCGCTACGTTGAAAAAGAACAATATTACCCCCGTCACTATCGGTACCAAATTCCTGTGGACCACAGCAGGCTGGTTTGATTACATTAACTTGCGTGTAAATGGCTTGGCTTTCCATATGGATCTTATGGACGGTAAAGTTCCTTATACCGATGCGCGCGTAAAGAAAACCTTTGAAACATGGAAGCAGATGGTTGAACCGGGTTATTATCTGGAAAATCATGCCACTTATTCATGGCAGGAAGCGCAGCCTTTCTTATACCGCGGTGAAGCGGCGATGTATCTGATCGGTAACTTTATTGCACCTAACTTCCCGGCGGAGCTTGACGGTAAACTGGCGTTTATGCAATTTCCTGCAATTAACCCAGAAGTTGGCATGTCAGAAGATGCGCCGATGGATACCCTGCATATTCCATCTAAAGCGAAGAATAAAGTGGATGCGCGTAAATTCTTAACGTTTATGGCCCGTCCTGAAAATCAAACCTTAGTCAACAAAGCACTATTGCAGATCCCGCCTAACAATAAGGCACAAGCTGTTGATAACGTGTTCCTGAACAAAGGTGTGGAAATGCTTAATAATGCAGATGGTACCGCGCAGTTCTTTGACCGGGATACCGATCCGGCAATGGCCAAAGAAGCGATGAAAGGGTTCCAGGAGTTTATGGTAAAACCTGATCGCCTTGATAGCATACTTGAGCGTTTGGAAAAAGTGCGTCAACGTACTTTTAAAAAATAAAAAGCTTTTAGCGCTTACAACAGCCCTCTTTCGAGGGCTTTTTTATATATACCCATGATACTTCAAGATGCAAAGTCAGCAAGGAAAATTGTGCTGAGATGCCAGGCATAAAATTGAACCTTTCGAGAGATTAACTTCGTTAATCCTATGACGCTAGAATTACAAAAAGACGTAATTCTTTTATAGATATTCTACATAGAGGTTTTATAACAACGCAGATTGGTACAATTTACCTTGCCCCATAGGGCGCGAGCATTTTGAAGTAACATGGGTATACTACTCTAAATTGTTCCCTGAGCCGAAAGCGCACTACACTTTTAATTTTTATAATGACAGCAAAGCACGCTTTATTACCCTGACTGCCAATAAGGAATATTACCCCGTCACAATGTCCACTGTGTATTAAACACAGCCATGTTTTTGCAAACATGCAAAGTGACAAAACACACAAAAATAAAATTAAAACTTGAACATCATCACATTTACAGCCATATACACTCTCAATAAAAGCGAAAACATGCCAATCTATACATAATGTTTACGCAAACAATCTAATTCTTAATTATTACATTATATTCTGGAGATAAAATGAGCGAAATTATCCACCTGACCAGCAAAAGTTGCAGCCTGATAATCAAAGTTGAGCGCGTCCCTGAAATTCTACATTGGGGACCGAAGATAAATCAGATTGATCCCGACATTATGCTTTCTACCGAGCGCCCTATTTCTCAAGCACGTCTTGATGTTGATGTTCCGCTGTCTTTATGTCCGGAATTAGGTAGCGGTCACTTTAATGCACCCGGTATTGAAGGTCACCGTAACAGCCATGATTGGGCGCCGGTGTTTGAAGTTGTTGATCAGAACATAGCAGATCAGTCTGTGGTATTTAAACTGCAGGATAAAGTTGCACAACTGCAATTAGACATTGAAATTAAACTCGATTTCGAAAGTGACGTTATCCAGAAACGTATTACTGTCACCAACATCGGTGCAGGTAACTACCACCTGACCAAACTTTCTTCTACATTACCCGTGCCAAACCACGCTAATGAATTGATGTCTTTCTATGGTCGTTGGACTCGTGAGTTCCAAACACACCGTCAGTCATTCTCGCATGGTGGTTTCATGCAGGAAAACCGCCGCGGCAGAACATCTCACGAAAACTTCCCGGGTCTATTTGTTGGTAGCGATCATTTTACTGAGCAAAATGGTCAGGTTTGGGGTTTCCACTTAGGTTGGAGTGGTAACCACCAATTGCGTGCCGATGTGAAAAGTGACGGTCGTCGTTTTGTCCAGGCGGGTGAATTATTGCTATCAGGTGAAACGGTTCTGGCTGAATCACAAAGCTATACAACCCCTTGGCTCTACGCAACATTCAGCTCTGCGGGTTTAAATGGTATCTCTGAACGCTTCCATCGCTTTGTACGTAGCGATATTCTAAAATTCCCGGTCAATAAACCACGCCCGGTACACCTTAACACCTGGGAAGGGATCTACTTCGAGCATAACCCTGAGTACATCATGAAGATGGCAACAGAAGCCGCTGTGATGGGGGTTGAGCGCTTTATTATTGATGACGGTTGGTTTATCGGTCGTGATGATGATCGTACTTCATTAGGTGACTGGTACCTTGATGAGACTAAATATCCCAATGGTTTAGAGCCAGTGATCGAACATGTTAACAACCAAGGTATGGAATTTGGTCTTTGGGTTGAACCTGAAATGATCAGCAAAGATTCAAACCTTTACCGTGAACATCCTGAGTGGGTGCTGGAGCTGCAAGGTTACCATCAACCATCAGGTCGCTGGCAGTATCTGCTGGATCTGCAAAACCCGGACTGTTTCAACTACCTGTTTGATCGCCTCAATGATCTGTTAACCCGTTATAATATCTCTTACCTGAAATGGGATATGAACCGCGAATTAGTACAACCGGGTCACCAAGGTAAACCAGCCGTTCACGGTCAAACTGAAGCGTTATATGCATTATTAGATAAATTATTAGCGACCCACAGTGAAGTTGAAATTGAATCCTGTTCATCAGGCGGCGGTCGCATCGATTTTGAAATCCTGAAACGTAGTCACCGTTTCTGGGCGTCTGACTGTAATGATGCATTAGAGCGTCAAGCAATCCAACGCGGCATGAGCTACTTCTTCCCACCTGAAGTAATGGGCGCGCATATCGGACCAGAGGAGTGTCACTCAACCAATCGTCGCCACCATATCAATATGCGTGGTATTACGGCACTAGGTGGTCATATGGGTGTCGAGTTAGACCCGGTCAAAGTGCCTAAAGAAGAGAGAGAAGCATTTGCTAAATATATAACGCTGCACAAACAATATCGCGAATTATTACACAGTGGTCGCAGCTTCCGTTTAGATACACCAGACAAGCGTCAAAATATCTACGGTGTACAAAATGAGCAGGAGATGCTGCTAACAGTTTGTCAATTAACGATGCCTGATTATGCGCTACCATCGCCACTGCGCATCAGCTGCATTGATGCGGATGCAAAATATCAAGTACAAATAGTTGAGATGCCAGCTACCAGCTTCCAGCTAATGAAACAACGTCCTAAATGGTTGGATAAAACACTGACTTTGAGTGGTGAAAACCTCAAAGAGATTGGCCTGACCTTACCGATTCTTGATCCGGAATCAGCGCTGATGCTGTATCTGAAAAAAATCTAGTACCGGCACCACTCTTCATCGCAGCGGCTATCTAAATAGCCGCTCGCAACCTGCCTACAGAAAAAAGCTTAATGTTGTGAGATAAACAGAAACCTGTCTGACTTTCAAATGACCGAAATAATCAGCCTGGCTATCTCAGCTAAAAAGTTCTGCGCAGTCGGGTTAAGCTTACTATAACTGATTAAAAAACGAACTTAGAGACAAAGGTAATGAATACTTTAATTGCCAACCTAAAAGAGGCGTTCACCAGCCTATTTGGCTACCCTGGTGATTTTGGCGGTTGTGTTGTTGCATTGCTCCATGTTGTGCTGGTCGAACAGGTCAAAACCGCAACTGCAGGTCAATATCAGTCGACAACGGGTTTAAAAGAGTCGATCTATCTCTGCCAGGCTAAAGATGGTGCCAGACACATCATGACCATAAGAAACTAATTTATACCTAAATCACAAATGCGGGAAACTGTATTCTTGCAGCGAATTGAGTATATACATCAAGAAAAAAACTAATAGGAATTAAAAATGACTAGACGTACAAAAATTGTTACCACATTAGGTCCGGCAACAGACCGTGATAATAACCTCGAAAAAATCATCGCTGCGGGTGCTAATATGGTGCGTATGAACTTTTCCCATGGCGAGCCTGCTGATCATATTAAACGTGCCAACGACGTACGGGAAATTGCCGCTCGCTTAGGTGTTCAAGTTGCCATTATGGGTGACTTGCAAGGCCCTAAGATCCGTGTGTCTACCTTTAAAGATGGCAAAATCCAATTAGCCGTGGGAGACAAGTTCATTTTAGACAGCGATATTGAAAAGGGTCAGGGCGACCAGCAGGCTGTCGGTCTTGATTACAAAACGCTGCCGCAGGAAGTGGCCTCTGGAGATATTTTATTACTTGATGATGGCCGTGTGCAGTTAGTCGTTGAAAAAGTTATCGGCAACCAGGTACATACAACGGTATCCATTGGCGGTCCATTATCTAACAATAAAGGCATTAACAAAAAAGGCGGTGGTTTATCAGCGGCGGCTTTAACCCCTAAAGATAAAAAAGATATTATTACGGCCGCTGAAATCGGTTGTGATTATCTGGCGGTTTCTTTCCCGCGTAATGGTGAAGATATTCACTATGCACGCCGTCTGGCAAAAGAAGCCGGCTGCAATGCTAAAATAGTGGCTAAAGTAGAGCGCGCTGAAGCGGTGGAAACGCAGGAAGCATTAGAAGATATTATTCTTGCCTCTGATGTGGTGATGGTGGCCCGCGGTGATTTGGGTGTGGAAATTGGTGATGCGCGTTTAGTTGGCGTACAAAAAAACATGATCCGCACAGCGCGCCGTTTAAACCGTGTCGTTATCACGGCAACACAGATGATGGAATCAATGGTCAGCGCACCAATGCCAACGCGTGCAGAAGTGATGGACGTGGCCAATGCGGTATTAGATGGTACTGATGCGGTGATGCTCTCGGGTGAAACGGCTGCGGGGGATTATCCGGTAGAAACCGTTAAAGCCATGAGTGAAGTTTGTCTGGGTGCGGAAAAACATCCAAGTATCAATATTTCCAAGAACCGTATGGGTAATATGTTTGATAACCCAACTGAAGCATTAGCAATGACAGCGATGTTTGCCGCTAACCATACTGTTGGTATTAAAGCGATTATCTCTCTAAGCGCTTCCGGCACAACACCTTTATTGATGTCACGTCTAAGCTCAGGATTACCTATTTTTGCCCTTTCCAGCAATAAGCAGACATTAAATTACTGTGCGTTATACCGAGGTGTTACACCTGTTAATTTTAATTCAACCACCACCAATAATGCGCTATTTACACGTAATGCCATTGATACATTAAAAGACCAGGGTTATCTAAACGAAGGTGATCTGGTGTTAATCACTCATGGTGAAGATCATTACTCAGGTTCAACTAATACCTGTAAGATTGCGACAGTTTAAATCTACAAATGTTCAAATAAAAAGGCTTCTCATTGAGAAGCCTTTTTTAATCATCTGAATCTCCTACTCCGCTAGCAGTTGTTCAAACTGTTTGAGCAGATCGCGCATTTTCTGCTTATTATCCTGCCCCTGTTGGTAAAGTTGGGTGCTTTTTCTTTCAATTAACTGAGTAACAATTGATTCCTGGTGAAAGTGTTGTGTCGGTTTTTCTGCCATGCTTAACGCCATTAAAACGCTCCGCTCTCCAATCAGCAGGAAGTCCTGTCTTATCGTGGTCAGAGGCGGAGAAAAATAAGCACTGTCAGCAGTATCATCAAAACCGATAACAGAGATTTGCTGCGGTACACACAAGTTGAATTCGTTTAATGCTCGTATAACACCAAGCGCCATCTGGTCACTACCTACCAATACCCCGTCAAAATCACAACTGTTTCCTAGCGCTTCACGGGTGCACAGATAACCGCTGCGGGCTTGCCAGTCCCCTTCAAACTGATTAACAATATGAGCATCCGGATACTCCTTTAACACATCCAACCACCCTTTTAAGCGCTGTTCAGATGCACTGGAATCATGCGGACCGGTAATAAGCAGGAATCGTCTTCTTTGCAGAGAAAGCATCAACTCGGCGGCTTGCCTCGCGCCCTCATAGTTTGCTGCACACACCGCATTCACCTGACTGTTTGGGGGGACATCAATAAACACAAAGTGAATATTTGCATAGTGGTCAACCAGCATTTCAGATTCTTCTTTGCTGAGTGGAATATTCATAATAATAAACTCCACCCGTTGCGATTTAAGCTCGTCGACCGCCGCTGTTATTTTCTCCATTGAATGCTTAGGAACAACCGACAAGGAGGTACCGTAACCGAGTTTTTTCGCCTGTTTACGGATGCCGTTGGCAATCAGAGAGGCGCCATGCAGCAGAATATCGATGGTCACTACGCCAATCATTGTTGATCTTGCCCGGCCTAATATTTGCGCACCTTTGTTGGGAATATAGCCTAGTTCCTTAATCGCGGCATTGACTTTTATTCTGGTTTCTTCCGCGACATTAGGCGAGCCATTAGTGACTCGGGAAACTGTTTGCGTCGATACATTGGCTAGCTTAGCCACGTCCTTAAATGTCACACTCATTATCAGTATCCATATACTTTGATTATCTTTGCAAAAATTGTAACCGAGTCGCTTCTTTAACGCACGGCATTACACTACATATTAACCTTTTTAGACGCATTTTTCTTTTTACTTGTTTTTTGAGCAAAATATATCCCCAAGCCACTTAAAGATGCCGATTCAGGTTGCTTGTCTTTCTCTATTACGCTTTTATCTCTTATTATACTGCAGCATATTTACTCATTGATATATATCATTGCCGTATGCACAAGATAAAAGAGGAGTATAGAACGCGGAAAACGCTTCGCCATGAGACTATGAGCATGATTGCTAGGGACGGTTATTCAGAGCTCTTATAGCCTGACGGGTTGCCTGCTTTTCCAGGCAAAAAAAAGCAGAGTTATTTAACTCTGCTTTAGGGAGGAAGGAAATTTACCTGTTATTTAGTAGGCAGTTCTTCCATTTTAAGAAGATTCTTTTTTTTCGTCTTAACTCTGAAATACAGACCAGTTAGAAGAACCAGACCAACAATACCATAAATTACCATTAGGCCTTTATCACCCGTTACAAGACCAAGGTCTGAGAATACGATGTACGCACCCAGTACCATGTAAAGAATGATGCCTGACGCTTCAAAACGGAATGCCCAAGGCGTTATATCAATACTTTCGTTAATAGGCATAACGTATTCAGTCTCACGTGGACGAAGTTTACCGATAAGTAACATAATTCCACAACAGATAGCAAAGAGTACAGCTAGTTGATGGAAGAAGTGCAATTCAGCAAGCGGCTTAAGTGGACCTAATGAATCATGAAATTGAGTCGGTGTAAACTGAATAATACCGTAAGCGACGACGAAAAACGCGAGCGAAACTTTTGCTGCAATAGCTGGAACGCGCTTAGTCAGATAACCCATGAACACGATAGTGAAGATTGGCACACTAAATAGACCGGCAAGACGCTGTAGTAAATCGAACAGACCATTTGGCGCATACATGATGAACGGTGCAATAGCAACAGATAGGACGGCGATAAATACACCGAACATACGTCCTTTATGTACCAACTCTTGGTCAGATAGTTTACCTTCTTTGTCAAATATTGGTTTATATACGTTTAGCGTAAAGAGTGTGGTTGATGAATTCAATACACCGTTAAAGGTAGATAAGATTGCACCAAACATCGCTGCTACGAAGAAACCCACTAATGGCTTAGGAAGTACTTCGCCAACTAAACGCGTGTACATTGTATCCGCTTCAAAGCTAACACCGGCTGCATCTGCACTGCCGAACATATGGTAAGCAATAATACCAGGAATAATTAAGAATAGAGGCGTAATTACCTTAATTGCACCGGCTAGAATCACACCTTTCTGACCTTCTTTAAGGTTCTTCGCACCCAGTGCACGTTGGATGATTGCCTGGTCAGTACCCCAGTAATATAGGTTAACAAGTAGAAGACCCGTAAACATCGTTGAGAATGGTACGTTAGGATCATCTGCTGCACCAACGGCTTGTAGTTTATCAGTTGCAGTTGTGGTAATTGTTGTCAGACCATCCATAAAGCTACCG
>JBATHQ010000649.1:0-10219 GCA_049667005.1 Psychromonas sp. | reverse complement strand
GGTTCAGAAATCTGATTGTGTTTTACACTATCATTTATTTCCTCGCTTTTTTGAGTTTTATCTTCTTCTCAGAAGAAAATATCTCTTATCAGAGCTACTCCGCTTTCGCTAGAAATATTCCACCAATCCTCTTTGTTTTTTTCTTTTCAATTTTTGCATTAAAACAGCATAAGCTACCTGAAATCCAAATAAACGATAATAAGGAAAGTGAAAAGAAATACAGTAAATCTGGTATCAATCAAGAAGAATGTGAAAATCTCTATCTTAAAATCAGGAAACATATCGAATGCTCAAAACTTTATCTTGATCCGGAATTAACATTGAATGAACTGGCAGAGCAAATGGGAGAAACAAGACATCGAGTTTCTGAGGCGATAAATAGAGGGACATCTACTAAATTTTACAGCTTTATAAATGCATTTAGGCTTGAGGAATTTATTGAGGCAGTTAAATCAAACCGTTTTCCAGATTACACCATAATATCAATTGCGTTTGAATGTGGTTTTGGATCATCTTCAGCTTTCTATAAGTTATTCAAAAAGGAATATAACATCACCCCAAAACAATTCTTAGAAGATCATTCTTTGCTGAAGAAGGGGGGCGCTGGCTGATAACGTTTCATTCCTTTGCAAGCAACATGTACCATACCAGTGTTGTAGTGTAGATGTTTTTTGTTTAGGTATGCTGGAATAGTGTTGACCACTACACACTAAGCATATAATGACTCTTATTAAGGCACTAGCCTCCAAAATTGAATTACGGATGTCCTTGCTCTCACATAGCTATACATTTTCCTATTATGGCGATTACAGTAGTAACTATTTTGCTTTCTCTTTGTGCAAAGCAAACGTAACTGGCGTGAGCTCAACAGAAAAATAATGTAAAAGCGATGTACGCAAAGACCCCAAAGCGTTTGCTAGCAAAAAAACTCACGCTCGCTTATTCCCGGAAGCAAGCGTAATAGTAAGCAGATATTTTTTGGTTTTGTAAGTCGCTAAGGGGGCGTTTGCGACTTGGTTTTTCTAGCCCGCTTCGGGGTATATAACGAGTGCTATTCATCTGCGCTTTGATATAAAAAGTTCAACCTTTATCGCCGTTTTATAAAGAACGATTGTTAGCACTTAATGATGTTCGTATAACAACAAGTGATGGTGTGAACATCATTAAAACGCGTCGTGCAACGAAACCAACGCGTAACTCACAAAAAAGAAGGGTAGATACCAAAACATAGCGTGCTAGCACGAAAAACCTATGCGGTAAAAAATTGACTATTAATTTGGCGTTGTTTGAATACCTAAGAGAACAACTGTTTGGCTTTAATCAATGTACCAAATACAATCGAGCTAAAAGCATCGGCGACTTTCATTTCGATCTTTGGGTAGCGATTTTTTATCGCCTGTTGCACCAATGGCGATAATCCCATCCCCCCCGTTAAATAGATAAGTTCAGGAGACTCTCCAACTTCATCAATAGTTTCATCAATCATGGTAAACATTTTACCTAACCAACCCTCCATGGTATTTTCTACCTCATTGCGTGTTATGCTGAGTTGTAAGTTTTTTTCAATAAAATCTAATGGTAAGTACACCTTCTCTTGTTCACTTAAGTCTATTTTTGCAAGTTCAATGGCATGCATCAACTGGTGTGTTAAGCGTTTTTTCTGAACGCGTTGTAGGCGCATTAGTTTTAGTGGTTGGTCACTTTCAAATACATATTCAGTGATTGATTTAGCGCGACCCTGCGAATAGAAATCACTCATTTCTGGAATATTATCAATTGAGTAAAGCCCCGAAAATAACATATTAGGAATAGCGCGCCCGTCAGCGGTACGACCTCCTCGGTCAAAGTGTGGCGAAACAATGCCGTTCGCTAGTTGCTTATCACTTACTATCCCCCCTTGGCGAATGCCTTTAGTGGCATAGATATCTCCGTTTCGGCAGCGTTTATCTGTATTACTTTCACTTAATAAACAAAAGGTAACATCCGATGTACCACCGCCTAAATCGATCACCATGGTTTTGGTCGGATGCTTAATTTGCTGTTCAAAATGGTAAGCTGCCGCTAAGGGTTCATGGATAAATTCAATACCAATAAAACCAGCTTTGACCGCTGCCCGCTGCATCAATGATTCAGCTTGTTGATTACCTAGTTCGCCCATGGTGGAATGATAATTCACCGGGCGAGCAATCACGGCATTATTAATTTTTCTGTTTAAGTGTTTTTCAGCACATTGTTTAAGATAAGAGAGAAATCGAACCACCAGTGTTTCAAAGTTATCTAATAAACGTTTGGGGATTTTGGCGCCGAGAAAGTTTTTAGGGCTATTAACGTAGCGGCCTTCGTTAGGTGTTAACAAAAAAGCATTAAAGCCATGTTCGCCAAATAAAATATCCCCAGAGTTAAGTAACTCACTGAGGGTTTTTTCATTGTCCTGTGCATTTTGACTGACTGCACCCGAATCATTATGTGCGAGGTAAAGCGAGGAGCGGATCTTAAATGGATTGTCGCTATTAACATCAACCGGTACAAGTGTCGGTTTATTGTTTACCCAAGCGGCGACAGCGCAGTTGCTTGTGCCAAAATCAATGCCTATAAAATCCGATACCATGTTGTTTCCTTTGAAAAATAAGGGACGAGATTCTACCTGAATTGAAAATAATTAACAGCTTGCTAAATGTTAATTATTACGTGAGAGAATTACGATGAAAACTTTATTTAAAGTATTATCTTTGACATTATTCTTGGCATTTACTTCTCCGGTTGTATCCAATAACGTTATTTTAATTTGAAAATAAGCTTAGGTTAATCAAACGCTAAGGCAGATAGCATATTTAGATTACGGCATGATGTATAATGATTAAAATTGTTTTGGTATGAGTTTTATTAATAATGAAATTACCCCCGTTACGCGTTTGAGTCTGTTGCACGACTGAATAGTTTTTCAAAAGCAGATTCAAGGGGAAAGTATATAAAAGTAATGAGAACAACTAGTTACTGTAATCAATGCATTGTTATCAACTGTTTTTTCTGCATCTAAAATTGAACGCTTAATAAACAGGCCCTAATAAAAAGGGCTGATAATTATGATATTATCAACCCTTTTTGTTGTGTTAGTTTCGCTTATTTTTGCAGCACACAATCAACAAAATAACCGGTTTTACCGTCATGCTCTTCGGCGACTAAGCCATGTATAAAGGTTTCAAAGCCCGGTAGTTGTTGGTTAAAGTCTCGTGCGAATTTTAAGTATTTAACAATGGTTTCGTTAAATACTTCTCCCGGTACTAATAACGGAATACCCGGTGGGTATGGCGTGAGCATCACTGCGGTAACACGGCCAACCAATTCATCAATCGGTACACGTTCAATTTTCTTGTGTGCCATTTTAGCAAAGGCATCCGCTGGGATCATTGCAGGTACTAGATCAGACAAGTACATCGATGTCGTTAACCTTGCTACATCATGTTGTGTGTAAACCTGATGTATTTGGTTACATAAATCACGTAGGCCAATGCGTTCATATTGTGGGAATTGCCCAATAAACTCAGGCAAAATACGCCATAACGGGGCATTCTTATCATAGTCATCTTTGAACTGTTGTAATGAGGTTACCATGGTATTCCAGCGACCTTTGGTAATACCGATGGTAAACATGATAAAGAATGAATATAAGCCCGTTTTTTCAATGACAACGCCATGCTCTGCTAGGTATTTTGCAACAATCGCCGCTGGAATACCGGTTTCATTAAAGCCTCCGTCTACGTTTAATCCGGGTGTTAAAATGGTTGCTTTAATAGGGTCAAGCAGGTTAAAGCCTTCTTCTATCGCGCCAAAGCCATGCCAGTCTTCGTCTGCTCTTAGGATCCATGATTCACGCTCATCCAAGCCTTCATCGGTTAAATCATCTGGGCCCCATACTTTAAACCACCAGTCTTCGCCGTATTCATCGTCGACTTTACGCATCGCACGACGGAATTCTAAGGCTTCATCCAATGATTCTTCAACCAATGCAGTACCTGCTGGTGCTTCCATCATTGACGCTGCTACGTCACAGGAGGCGATGATGGCATATTGTGGGCTGGTGGACATGTGCATTAAGTAAGCTTCATTAAATAGGTCAGTATCTAATTTATTTCTGGTCGCATTTTGCACTAATATTTGTGACGCTTGTGATAAGCCTGCTAATAATTTGTGGGTTGATTGCGTTGAGAACACCATTGAGGTATCACAAGGTGTACGACCTTCACCAATGGCATGGTAATCACCATAAAAGTCATGGAATGCGGCATGGGGTAACCAGGCTTCATCAAAATGTAAGCTATCAATTTCGCCGTCTAATAAGGTTTTTATATCTTCTACGTTATATAAAATACCATCATAGGTCGATTGGGTGATGGTTAAGATACGCGGTTTTAAATCCGGATCATCTTTCAATAATTGTTTGATGAACGGATTTTTTTGCATTTTCTCGCGAATGCTTGCTGGCTCAAATTCATGACGCGGAATAGGGCCAATAATACCGTAGTGGTTACGTGTTGGCATCAAAAAGACAGGGATTGCCCCGGTCATCATGATCGCATGTAAAATTGATTTATGGCAGTTACGGTCAACTACTACAATGTCATTACGGGCAACGGTTGAGTTCCATACAATTTTATTGGACGTTGATGTACCGTTGGTTACAAAGAATAGGTGATCCGCATTAAAGATACGTGCTGCATTACGCTCTGAAGCTGCAATGGCACCAGTATGGTCTAATAATTGTCCTAACTCTTCTACTGCATTACAGACATCGGCACGCAGTAAGTTTTCACCAAAGAATTGGTGGAACATTCTACCCACAGGTGATTTTAAGAATGCAACGCCGCCTGAGTGACCAGGGCAATGCCAAGAGTAAGAACCATCTTCGGCGTAATGTGTGAGGGCTTTAAAAAAGGGCGGCGCTAAGCTATCCAGGTAGCTTTTTGCTTCACGGATAATATGCTTTGCAACAAAATCTGGCGTGTCTTCGTGCATGTGAATGAAGCCATGCAATTCACGTAGAATTGGGTTAGGAATATGGCGAGCTGTGCGTGTTTCACCGTATAAATAGATTGGGATATCAGGGTTACGGTGACGGATTTGGTCAACAAATTTCTGTAATTCGAACAGCACGGATTGCGCATCTTCTTCGCTACCATTGCCAAACTCTTCATCATCAATAGATAAAATAAAGCCTGCTGCGCGACTTTGTTGCTGTGCAAAAGAGGCTAAATCACCATAATGGGTGTAACCAATGACACTCATATCGGCTTTTTCAATTGCTTCTGCAAGTTCTCGAATGCCTGAACCACTGGTGTTTTCAGACCGAAAATCTTCATCGATGATGATGATTGGAAAATCAAAACGCATGCTTATTCCTTAGTTGATGGAGATAAATTGAATTTTGATCTTACCTTCACGTATAGGTAACAGCAAGTGACAATAGTCATGCAAAAGAATCTGGACTAAAGATCGGGCACCCATCAAATTTTAAAAAACTCACAAAAATCTGGGCGTTACAATCGCAATGTATGCGTAAACCGCCGAGCAAGAAAGGTCGGTAAGTGCAGTTTGAGATCAATAAAAGTAGCAAACCCATCTCCTATACCGCTAAAATGCGCGTCAAAACAAATAGTAGTGCAGGGCGGCGGCAGTACAGTAAAGGTTAGGAGCGATTGAACCGGTATTTAGGGTGACCTTTCGCGGTTGATTTTTGTTCGAGATAAAAGCGTTTTAATCGCGACGCGAGGTGTGTAGCTTAGTCATTCTAAGTAAATACCTCGCAACAAAGGGTAAAACGCTTTTAGCCAAACCCTCCGGGCAGCGCTTGTTGGCTATTGTTTCATCTTTTTTTGTTCCTCTGTTCTTGGTTTGCATTAAATATTGAACAAAAAATGCAGTGATTCCACAAGATAGATGCCCGTCAATTATTTTAATAAAAATAAACACGTTACTTTTACAACTGAGGGGGTTATGAAATTGCCTTTTCCAATTCAATTTAACTGTAGAGGAAATAAAAACCTTTGCCAAATGTACTATTCCATAACTTATTATTTTGGGTAAAAACAGAAACGCTCGCTAATTCCCGTTTGCGAGTGTAACAGTTACGCTCAAAAACTACCGAACCCAGTGTAAAGGCCTATCTTTCCGTGTAAAGACTGCATTAACGCCTCATTCAGAGATGAAAAATTGTTGGCTAATATATTGGGAATGAAAACAGCCAACTGTTTACTTTTATTGTCGGCGTTCTTCCTGGCGCTGGTGCGACGATTGCATCTTTTCTTGCTTATGAACTTGAGAGAAACATTGCACCGACAAAAGCAAAACTGAAATTTGGTACAGGCTCATTATGAGGCCTGGCAGCTTTGGAAACAGCCAACAATGCAGCCTCAACAGCTAGTTCTCTTGAAAAGCGGCCTTTTTTTACCTTACATTACCTGCCTTTGCATTTAATGCGAAAAATTCCGTCGACCTGATAGCAATATAAGCACGTCGCCGTTCTTTACAAATGTAATATGATTATATATATTAGTGTAACCTAATTTAAATTATGCTAATAAATTTATTAACATCATATAAGAGCGAGAAATGAAATGAAATCAATCAAAAACATTGCTGCATCGTGCTTAGTCGCTGGATCTTTATTATCTGCCAGCGGTGCGTTGGCACAAGATCACCCCTCTCAAGCTGATAAGGCACTTATCATACTTACGAGCTCTTCTGTGCAAACCCAAGGTATGGCGATGGTTCTGGGTAACGCAATCCAGGCGAAAGGAGTCACTGTTGATGTGCTTCTGTGTGATACAGCGGGCGATCTTGCACTCACAACGACCACCAGCCAAGCGTTAAAACCTAAAAATGTCACACCTGTGCAACTCATGGGCATGCTACAGAAAAATGGGGGTAATGTGAGTGTTTGTGCCCTCTATCTTCCTAATAGTGAACATACTGTTCAGGATCTTCGCGAAGGAGTAAATGTGGCTACCCCCCCACAAATGGCAGAAATGATGACGTCTGAACAGGTACGCGTTTATAGTTTTTAATTTTTAGAAAGTGAGAATTTGTTATGCGAAAATTATTAATACATGCACTACTGACTGTAGTACTGGTTATCCCTGCTTACTCAGTAAGTGCAGAGGAAATAGGTATCAGTACTCAAGATACCCAAGCACTAATGCAGCAAAATGAAAACACTCTCTTTATTGATGTTCGTGATCCCATTGAAATCATGTTTATCGGTTTTACCGATGCTGTAGATATTAATATCCCTTATTTGATGGTAGACCGTACCCAATGGGATGATAAGAAAATACGTTTTCGTCTTTACCAGAATCCGGACTTCATCGCACAAGTGAAAACAGCCTTATCTGCAAAAGGGCTGAATGAAGATGCAACGATTATTACTATGTGCCGTTCCGGTAGCGAGCGCGGCTTACCGAGTGCAGAATTTTTGCGAAAGAATGGCTTTAAAAATGCCCGGTATGTGGTTCATGGCTTTCAGGGAGATAGTCTGAAAGAAGGCGACAAGGCCGGTTTACGTATTAAAAATGGATGGCAAAATGAAGGCCTACCCTGGAGCGCCAAACCAAACCCAAACAAAATATACAGGACAGATAGGTAAACACGATACGGGCTCTCCACCTAGAGCTCGTATTTTTATAAAAAAATTAAGAGTTACTTTCGTGGTAATACATATGCCATATAGCTTAATTAAAAGAATAATCTGACAACCCACATCCAACTTAATCGCAATATGCTTATAAAGGAGAATCATAATGTCAATTAGCCGACGCAACTTTCTTATATCGGGCGCTTCGCTGGGGGCAGTATCCGCTGCTGGTATTTTGGGTTGGGAGCTCAGCAAACTGGAAACGAACGCTCGTATACTCATTGCAGGAGGTGGTGCTGCCGGTATAAGCATCGCGAACAAGCTGCAAATGTACCTGAAGGGTGCCAGAATCAGCGTGGTCGATCCGCGTCCATACCACTGGTATCAACCGGGGCAAACACTGCTACTTGCCGGTACTTATAAAACCCAGACAGATGTGATGAGTGACTACCAACAATATATCAACTCAGACATAAACTGGATAACGGCAGAAATTAGTGAGTTTGATCCTGATAATAATCAGGTGCACACCAACCAAAATGATACTCTCGAATACGACTATTTGATTGTCGCCACTGGTTTAGAGTTACGCTACGATCTTATAGAGGGGCTGGATACACAACAGATAGGCAAGGATGGTATTGCCAGCATTTATTTAAGCCCTGAAGCAGGCATAGCCAGCCACCAGCAAGCGTTAGACTTTGCACAATCGGGCGGTGGAGAGGGGATTTTTACCCGTCCAAACGGTGCAATGAAGTGCGCAGGTGCTCCGATGAAAGCGACCAATCTGGTAGAGTACTTTGTTCGCCAAGCGGGTAAAAGAGAACAATTTAAATTTAATTACATGACCGCTGAAAATACCCTGTTCGCAGTCAAAGCATTTGATAATCGCCTCCAAGAAATCTGGCAGGAAAGAGAAATCATTCCGCATTATCAACACGAACTCAAAGCAATAGACAGCCACACTAAGCAAGCATGGTTTACAACCCCCGAGGGTAACCAATTGCAGCAGCCATGGGACTTCATACATATTGTCCCGCCTATGTCTGCCATTCCGGCTGTGCGTAACTCAGCATTAGCAGATAATGGTCAGTTCAAGGGTTATCTGGAAGTCGATCAATACAGCCTACAACACAAACGTTATCCTAATATTTTCGGTTTAGGTGACACCGTTGGCACACCTATTGGCAAAACAGCAGCCTCGGTGAAGGCACAGTTGCCTGTTGTTGCTAAAAATCTGGTCTCGCTTTTGCGTGACGAACAACTGAGCGCGCGTTGGAACGGTTATACCTCGTGCCCAATGATCCTTGATGTTGGCCATGCCATGCTGTGGGAGTTCGATTACAGCTTACAGCCAGTGACAGCATTACCTTTTGAAGTAGTCGATCCTTTGGAAAAAAGCACGCTGGCCTGGGTCATGGAAAAATCATTAATAAGGCCTGTTTACGATATCATGCTAGAAGGTTACACACCGATTTAGGTTGCTACCGAGTTCAGATCCAGCTTCGGAAAAACTGTCGAATTTGTCATGAAAAACACAATAAATGACATTTATGACATGTAAAATTCTGAAGACACATTATCGATAAAGAGGTTACCAGCCTGAAAGACTTGATCACTGCCAATGAGGCTCGCATTCGTAATGGCATGATCGCTTATGGGCTTTTGCAGAAACTAGGTAACGGTGAAAACAACGCAGAAACGGTGCGGTATCTAGCGCCGTAAGCAACGACCTTAGCTACGGGTTGCTCTTAAAACGCTTTACTGGAACTGTCGTCGATGCAACCGAGGAGCAGATTAAAGCGACCGCTCTGGATAGTATTCCACATGCCGCGCCCATAAGCGGTTTGTGCCACAAAACGCCTCACAGAGTAAAATTTCATGCTCGCTTTTTCCCGTTTGCGAACGTAGCAGTTACGCTTAAAAACTCCCAAACCTAGCGCGAGAGTACATTTTGCTTTCGCCCTATTGCGAGATAGAAATTATTTGAATTTGGAAAAGCAAAAAGTAAGACGCGATCCCATTCACGCGTAAAAATGACAAGGACGAGGCATTACTCCATTCATGTTGGGATTTTATCCCTCCCCGCCTGTGCAGGTAATTACATCCCCCGATAAGTGACTTTTTGTTTTTATAAAGAAAAAGTCGTGGACATCCATAAACTTTGACTGAAGTTCATTTCTACTCTGATCACAGCTAAGCAAGCTATTCCGCTAACTGTTTTGATTAGTTGATAATCAAAACAGTTTTATTTTGAAGATAAAAGTTTATGGCTATCTAGTTCTGCATTATTGCTGTCCAAATTTGTATTCAGCTCTATAGCTCCTATTGCAACAATTTGATTTGATAGTTTTTCCCTATGCAGGAGATAGAAATTAACGCGTTGAGAATTTTCTAAATTAGTTTATTCTAATTATAAATTATGAGTAAGTCGAAAGACTGTTTAAATAAAGAACGGAGAAAGATTATGAGTTGCGATGTAGCGTTAAAACCAAGAAAACCTAAGCAAGCTGAACAATCTAATGTCCAAATTAATACTTCTGAGGAGAAAAAAACAATGAGTTCAACAATGGTTCGCAGTGAAATGCCTGC
>JBATHQ010000648.1:0-2688 GCA_049667005.1 Psychromonas sp. | reverse complement strand
GATTTTAACTATACAATCAATCCAACAGTCCCTGAAGGAATCGCGCATTATATAAGTTTCAAAATTACGGATTCTTTAGATACTCAGTTGACTTATTTAGGGGAAGTGGCAGTATCATACAATGGTGTAGCATTCGTTGAAGGAACAGATTATACACTGTCTGAAACAGTAACGAATGGATTTAGCGTTGATTTTACAACAGATGGGTTAAATAAGTTAGCTGATAATAGACCTGATGTAGAAACGGCTACAGATCTTAAAATCACGTTCCAAGCTGAAATAAACAATACAGCTATAATGGGAAATGAAATTCAAAGTAATGCTACTTTGTACTTCAACAACGGCTATACAGGGGATATGAGTACATATGTGATTGAAGAAAATCAACCAGTAGTCCATACTGGTGGCCGCCAATTTACCATAGCGGATAACGTTACTGGATTATTTACCCCAGCATTAGCTGAAGCAGAATTTGTTGTCAAAAATAGTGATGGCGAATATATGGTGAAAGATGAAGAAACGGGTCATATCACATGGGTAGCTTCAGTAGATGATGCTACTAAATTGACAGTTGACTCTACTACAGGAGCTTTCGAAGTAAAAGGCTTGGCTTATGGTGATGCAGGTGAAACATTCACTTACACCCTTGAAGAAGTTACAACGCCAGATGGTTATGTGACAATGAACCCTGTCACATTCGAAATTAATGGTGACTCTTATGGTGAAGCAACAACAACGGATAATCAAATCATCCGCAATGCGAAACGCCCAATCATTCCACAAACGGGTGGAATGGGGACGGTACTTTTCACAGTAGTCGGACTAGCAATGATGAGTGTAGCAGTTATTTCTCTTAGAAAAAAAGAAAAAATTAAAAAATAGTCTAACTCCTGAATAATTCATACCTATAAAAAAATGGTCCATTGTTGTAAATTTTACCGAAATCAGTACTTTTTGTTACGTTTCAGATTCCAACAGGCTGAGAAATCCAACTTGTTTAGTTGAACCATGGCTATTCAGCCAAATTTGGACGCACTTGTCCCTTGAAAAGAGATCCGATTTTTAATTCGGGCCATTTCATTTACCAACAGAGTTGCTGGATATTTCCGAGGACTTGATAGAACAGTTCCTGATGGACATGATGAGAACTGAGTTTCAGCAGTAGTTTACGTCCTGTTCGAATTAGTTTGCCTGCGACCTTAAAGAGGCGTACTCGGATTGTGTCCACCTGCATGCTGGCCGCTCCGCTTGTAAAACAAAGTGTACGCATAAAGTTAACGATGTTGTAAGCCAACAGGCTTACCATCATACGTGCGTGATTCTCTAAAAATAAAGGGCTATCGGTCTTATCAAAATAGAAGCCATTCTTCGCCTCTTTGATGAAGTTTTCCATTGTGCCGCGTTTGCAGTAAGTCCGAAAGACTGTTTCCGCAGAGACGCTATTTGAGTAGTTGGTGATGATGTATTCATGTCGGAATAGGAGTTCGTCTGCTTCGCGTGTCGATTTGATACAAACGCGGCGTTCTTTGGACCAGCTTTTTGCTTGGTAGGATGTTGAAGAATAAACGACTTCTTTTTTATCCCAAGGGTGATTGTCATCAATCTGAATAAAGTTCTCCGCCAGTTTCGAAAGGTTTCGGTTTGCTTTTAAGCGGATCACAAAGAAGCTGTTGTAAACTTCGCAGAGATCGTAAAGTTCCGGAGTAGCGAACCCGCTATCTCCACGGACGAGAATATTGCTGACAGGAACCACTTGGTTATAATGTTCAAAAAGCGGCTCCACAAAAGCGCCAATGCCAGTAGACGTGTAGACATTGCCAGAACGAAGTTCTGCTTTTAAGAAATCTCCCGTCAATCCATCGAAAGCGACTAACGGATGGTAGCCATTGGTTTGATAATGCGCATTGTAATCAGTTTTCTCTTGGTTTCCATACGTATCTGAATGGGTCGAATCCAAGTCGAAAATCATTTCCGTCGTATTTCTTGCCAATCGTACCTTGTCGATCATGGCTTGATTAAGCTCTTGCAGCTGAGAAATATTTTCTTCGCTTATGCGATCCCAGAATCGGGAAAGTGAAGCCTGCGAGGCAAGATTGGATTTATCCAAAACCACCTTAAAAATAGGGTCTTGCTTCAATAGGTTTGCGGAGGAATCAGTCGAATAGCCGGCGATGTTTTGATAAATCAACTGTTCCATCAAAGAAAAATTATCATGGGTATGATAGAGTCGTTTGTCCTCTATTTCCAGGTGCTGTTTTGATAGGTCGGAAAAATTAAGGGAATCCATAAATTCTTTGACGAGAATCAGCCCAGAGTCGGTGGATAGATTTCCACCCGTATTTGAAACCGTCAATTTAGAGTTGAATTTCACCTTTTTTTCATGTAATGTAGCCATTGAGAGAACCCCTTTCTATGGTTGTGTTATGGTGACTTAACCATATCAGATTGGGGTTCTTTTTGTACACCCAAAGGGTGTTTATCGAACAAGTGAAAAATGCTGTTGCAGCAATGCTAGTAATAGCTATTTGAAATTGTATGAATTATTCAGGAAATTAAACAATCAGAAAAAATTAAAAAATTGTCTAGTAACTATAATTGGTATGGGAGGAGGAGGGACTCATGTATGCAGAGAACTTGCTGGCATTGGAATTGGGAACATTCAGATTGTAGATGGCGATAGAATCGAAT
>JBATHQ010000647.1:0-8826 GCA_049667005.1 Psychromonas sp. | reverse complement strand
CAAATAAAACAAGAAATTATTCGGTATTTAAAACACAGCCAATCGCGCAAAAACATGCACACTCTTGCATTTTTCACATATCTTAATGCATCTACTATTATTTTGCATGCAATTGCCGAAATTAAATGCATGTTTAAGCAAAAAGTCGCGTAAACACGCAAAAAGCATCGCTACAAATATATTTCTTCCAAGACTCTTAAGCTTAGCGAGGAATATAAACCCTCACTATTCTTTTCACCATAAAATGAGATAAAGCGCAAAATTATTCCCGCGTTAATTGTTGATTGAAAAGATTAATTAACTTGAGAGCAAACTGCAGAGTTGAATCTTCAGGCTGGTTTTAGTCTCCAGACAAAGAGCCTGTATTGTATCCCGTCACCTCAATTTGAATATTTCCGTATTCCAAACTCGTTTAGATCCAATACTATTTATAGATAATTAACACGCAGTTTAAACAATTAACTATTCCCATATTTTCAATAACTGTTTAAAGTTACAGTTACTTTAGCCATTACAGCAAATGTATCTATACTCAAGCTGATTCAGCAGTCATATTTTTATTCGGAAAAAACAATGTTACGCACTAATTTTGCCTCGCTTTTATTATTAATCTGGAAACTATCAACGCTATTTATGTTGCCGATCATTATCTATGGTTATCTGAAATTCATGACCTTCTACACTGGCTACTTTACCTTTCAACATCTAGATCAAGGCATCAATAACCATAAATGGATCGTGGTGGGCATTTATTTAATCTACCTGTTACTTTGGAAGAGTGTTAACAAAACAGTTAGCAATTACCTTAAAAAATTTGAATATTCCTAATGTTATTAACTCCCGAGCAGCTGTTAATCAGCACAATCGCATCTATTGTTACCCTTGTTTTTCTTTTTTCCTGGGCTTTATTACGCTTTAAACAACAGCGCGACAAGCTCTATATTGAGCAAAAATTAACCCAGCAGGAACTACTGTATATTGAAAATAAAAATGTAGAAAAATCGCAAACACTGCTCGAAAAGGAGGTGTTTATTGAGAGCCTGCAACGCCAGACTAGCAAGTTAACCCTGCGCTTAAGAGAAACGGAAGTACGTCTGCAGAATGCTAATCATCGCCTGCTGGAACAACAAGAGAATGAGCAAAAACTTGGCAATCAGTTTGAGCTGCTTTCCCAGCGCATCTTCAGTGAAAAATCAGCCCAATTTAAGCAATTAAACCAGGACAGTATCAGCCACTTACTCGGTCCGCTAAAAACGCAGTTGGAGGGTTTTAAACAGCAGGTAACAGACTGTTACGTCAATGAGAGTAAAGAACGTTACAATTTACAGAATGAGATCTCTAAACTGGCCAAGCTCAATGCCTTAATGCAGCAGGAAACCAATAATCTCACTAATGCTTTAAAAGGGGATAATAAACAGCAGGGTAATTGGGGGGAGGTGATTTTACAGCGCATTTTAGAATCATCGGGCCTACGAGAAGGTCATGAATATAAAACTCAGACAAGTTTTAAAAATGATCGCGGTGAGCGCCTGCAACCCGATGTGGTGGTGCAATTACCACAAAACAAAAACATTATTATCGATTCAAAAGTATCGTTAGTTGCTTACGAGCGATTCTTTAATGCCGACAACCCGCAAGCGCAAAAAGAGGCATTACAAGCCCATGTTATTTCTATCCGGCAGCATATTAGGGGTCTGGGGAAAAAAGATTACCAGCATCTGCTGGGCACCAACAGCCTTGATTATGTTTTATTGTTTGTTGCTGTTGAGCCGGCTTTTATCACCGCGCTTGAGCACGATCCGGAGTTGCTTAAACTGGCGCTTGATAACAATGTTCTGCTGGCCAGCCCAAGCAACTTAATGATTGCATTGCGTACTATTGATAACTTATGGCGTTTTGATCAGCAGGAGCAGAACGGTCGCTTAATTGCTCAGCAGGCAGGAAAACTCTACGATAAGTTACGTTTATTCAGTGAAAGTATGTTGGATGTCGGTTCACAGTTGAACAAGGCGCAAAACAGTTACGATCGCGCCTTAAAACAATTAAGTCAAGGGCGCGGCAATATCGTCCAGCAGGCAGAACAGTTAAAAGAGATGGGTGTCACCGTTACCAAACCCTTACCTGAGTCACTCGTTGCGTTAGCGGATTTAGCCCCTATTGGGATCAAAAAGCACCTTCAAGAGGTGCACAACATTAACACTAACGTCGCCAGAAATGACGAGAAAAAAGCACCGCAACAGTAAGTATCTCTAAGCGCCCCATCAGCATTCCAATGGATAAAATCCATTTGGAGGGATCCGACAAGGCCGCAAAATTACCCGAGGGTCCGATACTCGGATCCAGACCCGGACCCACATTTGAAACGGCGGTAATAGAGGCAGATAGCGCAACCATCGCATTGGAGCCAAACAGCGTTAATAACAGGGTGGATATTGCGATAGTCCCCATATAGGCCAGAATAAATGCGATTAAAGAACGCAATATATCATCACTTACTGCACGGTTGTTATAGCGTTGCGGAAAAATGCCGCGAGGGTGAACTAAGGTCATTAGCTGACGCCTTAGCATGGTACTGGCAATCTGAAAGCGGAATATCTTGATACCGCCAGATGTAGAGCCGGAACACGCACCGGGAAACAACAAGCCCAAAAAAACAATAATGCTGAAATCTCCCCAGGTAAGGAAATCATCCAGCCCGAAACCGGTTGTTGTGATCACAGAAACCACATTAAACAGGCTTAATCTGACAGCATCCGCCAGCGAAAACTGTTCAGTGACAAACAGATAGCAGGTTAAAATCAAGCTAAAGAACGCAACGACCCGAATAAAACCTAATACTTGAGCATCACGAAATAACGTGCTGAAGCTGCGGTGGTTGAAAGCACGTATAAACAATAAAAACGGCAGGCCGCCCAAAAACATAAAAATAATCGCATTCCAATGGGCTGCATGTGAAAAATTCCCCATAGAGCGATCCGAGGTTGAATAGCCTCCCGTGGAAATCGTTGTCATGGCATGGTTTATTGCATCAAAACTACCCATACCGGCGAGACGGTAACCCACAAAACAGCAAAAACTTAAAAACAGGTAGACCAGCAGAATACCGACCGCGACACTGCGCGTTTTAGATTCAGCTTTGTCTGACCAGTCTGAAGATTCGGTTTGGAAGAGACGCATCCCCCCGACGTTTAGAAAGGGTAATATGGCCACCCCCATCACAATAAAGCCGACTCCTCCCAGCCATTGCAGGATAGAGCGCCATAATAAAATACTGTGGGGCATGGTATCTAAATTATATAACACCGTACTGCCCGTCGTGGTGATACCCGACATGGTTTCGAAGAAGGCATTGCTGAAATTAATATGCTCAATCAATACAAAAGGTAATGCAGCAAAAATACTGGCCAGCACCCAAACCCCGGTGGTTAATAAAAACATCTCTCTGATCCCTAAGCGGGATAACTGCTTCTCTTTTCCCATGAAAATAAAAAGTATCGAAGCCAAATGAGTAATCGCGATAGAAGCCAGAAACTCCATCCCCCCCAACGCATTATTATAAAAAGCGAAAATCATTGGGGCGTACATAAATATTGCCATTTTCGACAATACCAAGCCGGTGATAAAAAAAAGTGGGCGAGTGACCATAAAAGCTACCGGCTTATAAAAAGAATGGACTGGGTTGGAATAATTTTTCGATATCGCTGATATACTTTTTGTTCACTAGGAATAAGATAACGTGATCATCTGTTTCCAGCACGGTATCATCATGAGCGATTAACACCTCTTCATGTCGAACTATCGCACCGATGCTGGTGCCTGGTGGTAATTTAAGTTGCGCTAGCTCTTTTCCGACCACTTTCGAGGTCATGCTATCACCGCGGGCAATAATTTCGATTGCTTCGGCAACCCCTTCACGCAATGAATAAACATGTCTTAAATCAGCTTTACGCACATGGGTTAACAGGGCAGAAAGTGTCGCTTGCTGCGGAGAGATAGCAATATCCAAGATCCCCCCCTGCACAAGATCCAGATAAGCACTACGCTGGATTAACACCATCGCCTTTCTTGCGCCCATCCGTTTAGCCAGCATCGCTGACATAATGTTCGCTTCGTCATCGTTGGTTACCGTAATGAACAGATCAATCTGATCAATATGCTCCTCAGTAAGCAGTTCCTGATCCGATGAGTCACCACAGAATACAATGGTATTAGAGAGTGTTTCTGAAAGATATTCAGCGCGTTTTAAATTCTTTTCAATTAATTTAACAGAGGTTTCTTTTTCAAGGCGTTTCGCCAGACTTTCACCGATAAAGCCACCGCCGACAATCATAATCCGCTTGTAGGGTTGCTCAAGTTTTTGCATCTCACTCATGATCGCTCGGATATGCTGACTGGCGGTGATAAAAAACACCTCGTCATCCGCTTCTATAATCGTTGTACCTTGGGGGCGAATAGCTTTGCCTCGTCTGAAAATAGCGGCCACGCGCGCTTCTATATTGGGCATATGCTCTTTTAAGGTGGAGATAGCATTCCCCACCAGCGAGCCGCCATAATAGGCTTTAATTGCAACTAATCCCACTTTACCATCGGCAAAGTTAGCGACCTGCAATGCACCCGGATACTCTATCAACTGAGTGATGTAATCACTTACCAACTTTTCAGGGGCAATGACATGATCGATGGGAAAAGCGCCCGTTGCAAATAACTCTTTTTCGAACTGAATAAAGCTTTGCGAACGGATACGGGCTATTTTTTTAGGGACATTAAATAAAGTAAAGGCAATTTGGCAAGCAACCATATTCACTTCATCAGAATTTGTCACGGCAATTAACATATCCGCATCTTCCGCGCCGGCCTCGCCTAATGTAATGGGGCTTGATGCACTGCCCTGCACTACCCGAAGGTCAAAGCGAACTTGTAACTCTTGTAAAGAGTCATTGGATAAATCAACAACCGTAATATCGTTATTTTCACCAACAAGATTCTCTGCTAATGAAGCACCGACCTGCCCGGCACCTAAAATAATTATTTTCATGCGACCTCATTATCCATCTGTGATCTAATCCGCGAGATTTGATGCATTAACTGCTTGATGGTTGATATTATTAATAACAGATATTGTGACACCATAATAAAGCGGAAACATTAATCCGCTATTTTAGAGTGACTTTTGCAGCTTCGCATAATAAAAACCATCCATTCCATCCTCATTCGGCAGTATCTGCCTTCCTTTCCCGGGAGTATTATCCTGCAGCGAAAGCGGAATTAATGCGGCGTCCTTGGTGCTTTCTAAAAAGCGCTCGACTTGTAACGCATTTTCATCGGGCAAAATAGAACAAGTGGCATACAGTAGAATACCGCCGGGTTTTAATTTATCCCACAACGCATGCAATATTGATTGTTGTAAGGCGACTAAACCTGCAATATCACTGTCGCGACGTAACCAGCGGATATCAGGATGACGACGAATAACACCGGTCGCACTGCAGGGAGCATCACAGAGAATACGATCAAACAGTTCACCATGCCACCAGCTGTCCGGTTGTGATGCATCACCGTGGATCACGGTTGCATTCAGTTGAAGACGATCTAAATTATCCTGCACACGCAGTAAACGTTTCGCATCCGCATCTACAGCAACCATCTGTTTAAGAGCAGGCTGCAACTCCAACACATGTACCGTTTTTCCACCAGGCGCACAGCAAGCATCTAAAATCAGCTCACCGGCCTGAGCGTCTAAATAATGAGCCGCCAGTTGAGCAGCACCATCCTGCACAGACACCCAGCCTGTTTCAAAGCCGGGTAGTTTATAAACATCTGTCGCTTTCTCTAATCTCAGTGCATTATCATTAAACTCACTGCTGAAACTTTCAAGTCCGGCATCATTTAATAAAGTCTGGTACTGTTCGCGACTATGGTGAATGGCGTTCACCCGCAGCCACATCGGCGCCTGCTGATTATTGTTATCCATGATTTTAGCAGCAAGATCATCGCCATAAGCTGCCTGCAAGCGCTTAACTAACCAACTCGGATGGCAATAAACCAAAGCCGGTTGTTGATCCGCTTTTTCTATCAGATCATCTTGTTCACGCAGAAAGTTTCGTAATACACCATTAACCATCCCTTTTAAGGCAGGTTTTTTAAGCGCTTTTGCACCGTTAACCGTTTCACCGACAGCGGCATGGCTTGGAATGCGGGTATAAAGCAGTTGGTAGAATCCGACCAGAATAAGAAAGTGCAGATCGCGTTGTTTGCCTTTTAATGCCTTATCCATTAACGAACGGCAGAAAAAATCCAAGCGAGGCAAGGTGCGCAATACCCCGTAACAAAGTACTTGCAATAAGGCTTTATCTTTAGGAGAAAGATCCTGCTGAGCAGGCGGTAGGACATTAGATAATGACTGTCCCTGCTCTACGACTTGATTTAAAACTTTGGCCGCTAATGCTCTTACATTCATTCGATTAACCTTGCTGTAGTTGAGTACCCAGCGCAAACAATTCACGGCGAGAATTTAAAATATCTTGTACCGGTAGCGCTTTTTTACCCGCCAGTTGGATCACTTCAAGATTGATAATGCCGTCACCAGTTGTCACCTGAATACCGTTTTTATCGGCCGCGATGATGCTACCCGCCGGCTTTTCGCTATGACCGCTAAGTAAGCTTGCCCGGTGCACTTTTATGGCATGACCATCAAGCATAAAATAACTCATCGGCCAGGGATTAAATGCCCGGATACAGCGCTCAATAAAAACAGCATCGTCAGACCAATCAATCAACGCTTCATCTTTGCTTAGTTTTTTGGCGTAATTAGCAAACTGCGGATCTTGTTTTTGCGCATGCAATTCACCTTTAACTAATTGATTAATAGTATCAACTAATACCTGCGGAGCCTGCAGTGCGAGTTTTTCATAAAGCGAGGCACTGGTTTCATCCTGTGCAATCGGACAACTCACTTTAGAGAGCATATCGCCGGTATCTAAACCTTCATCCATCTGCATGATAGTGACACCTGTTTCGACATCACCGGCCCAAATTGCACGCTGAATAGGCGCAGCGCCGCGCCAGCGTGGTAACAAAGAGCCATGCACGTTTAAGCAACCCAAGCGGGGGATAGCTAATATTGATTTTGGTAACAACAAACCATAAGCCACAACAATCATCAGATCGGCATTTAATGCGCGAAGTTGCTCAACACTATCAGCTTGTTTAAAGTTTTCCGGTTGGTAGACAGCAATATTGTGCTGCACAGCAAGCTCTTTAACTGCGCTCGCGGTTAATTTTTTACCGCGTCCTGCAGGACGATCCGGTTGCGTATAAACGGCAATTACATTATGCCCGGAGTTGAGTAACGCACTAAGATGCTTCGCAGCAAAATCAGGCGTACCAGCAAAAATGATATTTAGTTTTTCCAAGAGAAACCTTAAATGATTGAACAAAATTGGTCGTTGCGCTGCAATTTTTTTCAAAAAAGCATGCGCAACAGAGTATCGCTAGCGCTATACGTAATGATGCTTTTGCAATTTTTCTATTCTTGTTTTGATACGTTTTTGCTTCAACGGTGAGAGATAATCAATGAACAGTTTTCCTTCCAGATGATCAAGTTCATGCTGAATACAGACAGCAAGCAACCCATCGGCTTGCAATACTTGCTTTTGGCCATCAAGATCCTGGTATTCCAAAGTAACAAACTCAGCGCGTTGAACTTCCGCATTTGTTTCGGGAACCGACAGGCAACCCTCTTCAGATACCTCTTCGCCGGACTTTTCTGTGATGATTGGATTAATAATTACCATTGCTTGATTGCGTTCTTGGGAAACATCGATCACAATAATGCGTTGATGGAAATTTATTTGCGTAGCAGCAAGACCAACACCTTCTTCTTCGTACATGGTTTCAATCATGTTTTTTGCTAATTCTTTCAGTTCTGGTGTGATCTGTTCTACAGGTTTCGCAACAGTTCTGAGACGTTTATCTGGAAAGCATAATACTTCGAGTAAAGCCATGATATTATCTTGCCCTTGGTTTATGTAAAAGAGTGCTAATTCTAGTCACTTCCTGGTATAAAAAAAAGTTTTATTAGTCATCAGACAAGGATAGTTATGAAATTAAAGCTAATTACAACCTTCTTTATTGGTCTTGCGGTTTCTGTTATCGCAATTGCAGATACCCTCACGCTTAAAGAAAATCACCCCGAAACCTATACGGTTGTTAAAGGCGATACCCTATGGGATATCTCCGCACACTTCTTAAACTCACCTTGGCTGTGGCCGCGTTTATGGCAGGTCAACAGTCAAATTGAAAACCCTCACCTTATTTATCCCGGTGATCAGCTAAGTTTAATTTGGGTAGATGGCGAGCCGCGACTTACGCGTAAAAGATTAAATAAATTATCACCAACTCCGCGCCTGCAGGAAAAGCATCAAGCTATCCCAACCATTCCGCTGTCAGCTATTTCTGCCTTTTTATCAAAAGATCATGTTATTGATCCTGAGCTGGTAGCCGATGCTCCGCGATTATTAGGCGATGTAATGGCAACGCCACGTTTTTTTGAGGGCGATGTATTTTATGGTGAGGGTGAATACGACAAGCATAAATTATATGGTGTTTACCGTTTAGGTGTTGACTATACAGATCCCGTTAGCCAAGAGTTTCTTGGTAAGCAACTGATCTTTATTGGTCATTCCGAAGTTTCTAAGAACCCGAATGTCAGTGGCACAGAGCAAGCTACTCCACATGATTTTATAAGCAGTTCAATGGAAGCCAGGCAGGGTGATTTAATCCTCCCTATCCCTGAATATGAAACCTTGCCCGCATACTTTTTACCAC
>JBATHQ010000646.1:0-2528 GCA_049667005.1 Psychromonas sp. | reverse complement strand
AACTCGGTGACTGAGTTTATACCCAAGCTACGCCAAGATGACTTTGCTGAGTTAACTGGAAAGCGAGTACAGTGGCGCAACTATTCTAGGGGATAAACAATCTCATCATGTTGCATTTTGTTCGCGCATTTTGGTTGAGTGCTGAGTTTTATCATGAAGTAGTTTGGGTATAAGTTACAGCTTTTTAAAAATTTACTATCAATATCGATTATATTAACTACCCGTTATTTATATAATTGAAATAATTTGTTTTTCTTAAAAATTAAGGCCTTATTTATGTGTGGAATTGTTGGTATCGTTGGTTCAACTCCTGTTAATCAAAGCATTTATGATGCGTTGACTGTATTACAACATCGTGGGCAAGATGCTGCCGGTATTGTCACTATCGATGATGATAATTTTAAACAGCGTAAAGCAAATGGTATGGTTAAAGATGTTTTTGAATCTAAACATATGCAACGTTTAAAAGGGAATATCGGTATCGGTCATGTGCGCTACCCAACCGCAGGTAGTTCAAGTGCAGCTGAAGCACAACCATTTTATGTTAACTCTCCATGGGGACTTGCTCTTGCACATAATGGTAATTTAACCAATGCACAGGTTTTACGCGAATCATTACTTAAATCTCGCCGTCATATTAATACAACTTCCGATTCTGAAGTATTGTTAAACATTTTTGCAGCAGAACTTGATCTGTCCAACAACGATGAATTAACGCCGGATGATGTCTTTACCGCGATTCATAATGTCCATAAATGTGTTAAAGGCGCTTATGCTGTTGTCTCTTTGATCATCGGCAAGGGTCTGGTTGCATTCCGTGATCCCTACGGGATTCGTCCATTAGTGTTAGGTTCACGTAAGACAGAAGAGGGTGATATAGAATATATTGTCGCCTCTGAAAGTGTCGGACTTGATACCATTGGTTTTAAAGTGATCCGCGATGTTGAACCCGGTGAAGCGGTTTATATTACCGAAGACCGTCAATTATTTACCAAACAATGCGCTGAAAAAACACGCCTAACGCCTTGTATTTTTGAATATGTTTATTTAGCACGCCCTGATTCTACATTAAGTGGTATCTCGGTTTACGAAGCGCGTTTAGAAATGGGACGCAAATTAGGTGCAAAAATTAAACGTGAATGGGCTGATGTAGAAATTGATGTGGTTATTCCAATTCCGGAAACATCTAATGATATCGCATTGGAAATTTCAATAGAGATGGGCTTACCGTATCGTCAGGGTTTTGTAAAAAACCGTTATATCGGTAGAACCTTTATTATGCCCGGGCAAACGCAGCGTCGTAATGCCGTTCGTCGTAAATTGAATCCTATTACTTCTGAATTTAAAGGTAAAGCTGTTTTATTAGTGGATGATTCCATTGTTCGCGGTACAACATCAGAGCAGATTATTGAGATGGTACGCGATGCAGGCGCTAGAAAAGTTTACCTTGCTTCCGCCGCGCCACAAGTGTGCCACCCCAATGTATACGGCATTGATATGCCGACAGCCAATGAGTTAATTGCTTATAACCGCACCGTTGAGCAAATCAGCGATTGTATCGGTACTGACGCGCTTATTTTCCAGGATCTGCAGGATCTTAAAGACGCACTGCTTAAACAAAACCCGAATGTAGATGATTTCGAGTGTTCAGTGTTTGACGGTATTTATGTGACCGGTGATATCAATCAGGAATATTTTGATTATCTTGCGGGCTTACGTAATGAAGATGCGAAGAAAATTCAAGAGCAGAAAGAAGAGATCGCAAGCTTAGAGTTACATAACGAAGCTTAAACGATTGCTGTTATTATGAATTTAAAAACCACAACTTAGTTTGTGGTTTTTTTTGCTCTAATTTTATTATCATATTTTATGAATTGCGCTCTCACCTGACAAAGTGCTTTAACAGCGCATAATGCTATTATATGAAATGCATCCACCATCAACGTCTGACTCTTAGTCACAAGTCTCTAGTTAGGCCAACTTGGTTTGTTGTTGGCCTTCGCTTGTAGGCAGAGAAAATAATATTTATTGTTGGTCTTCCGCCCTTGACGGCGTGTTACTTTTCTCTCAACAGCAAGAGAAAAGTAACCAAAAGAGTGCCGTTCCGGGCGTTTTTTATTCTTATCCGCCCAACAACTTCTTAACGCACCGCCTTTGAATGCACATCCATGTGCATGCAAAAGCTAATGAAAGTGTGCCGTGGGCACTGAAACCACAGAGTAGGATATTCTGTGCGTGAATGAGCATAAGCTCATGAAGAGATGGAGGTAGGCCCTCCAGAGTCTGTGGTCGGAAACTGGCTCTAAACCACCTTCAAGTGGCTGTTATTAAGAGTAATGGTCAGAAGCGTTGAAGGAAAATCAGAAGTAAGATTCTGGCGAGGTAAGGTATAAGGAGATGAGTTATCCCGAACCTATGTGGACGCGTCGTAAACTTCTATTTAACATCAAAACCGAGATCGTTTCGTTATCTCGGGATAAGTGCACTGGCTATTCCGAATGTTGAGTGCGCGGTGTTCGGCGTAAAGT
>JBATHQ010000645.1:0-2240 GCA_049667005.1 Psychromonas sp. | reverse complement strand
CTGACACCGGGTTGCGTCATATTCAATTTTTCGGCAGTGAGGGTGAAATGTTTCGTTTCAACGAGTGTTTTAAAGGTTAATAACCATTTTTCATTAATCATCAGACGATCCTGTTTTCAATCATAATAAAATATTATCACAATTGTAATAATTGATAACTTGTATCTCCGTGAGAAAACCAAAGCAGATGATCTAATCGCAACGGGTGCTGATACCCATGATTAAAAATTTCTATATTGAAGTAGTTTGGGTATAACAATTGCTAAGAAAGTAAAAAGTAGGTATGTTTGTACTCGACTTGGGGACGAATGAAGGTTGCAAGCGCATTTTAAATTAAAGGAGTAACAGGATCCTCAAAAATACGTGATGTTGCTGTTTCGCCTGGTAAATAAAAGGTACATAAAAGGAAAATAATAGCGAGATTAAACTTTGCCGTGGAAAATCCTAAATAGCCATTAAATAATTCAAATAGGCATTTTTTCCGATATAACGCTTTAAATAACGTGATAGCCAGAATTCAGCAAGCGTATGATCTTTAATCATACTTCTGAAATACAATGAATCAATACTCACATCTGTAAAATCAGTAATCTTAAATGTCGCGTAGGCAATAATTGTTCCGTCTAAACGAATCACAAATAATTCAGTACATTTATTATCAAATACGACTGTTTGCTGTTGTGCTGTCTCATTAAGCAATGTTTGACATATCGGGGAAAAAATAGAGGTCAACTTGACATCAATGATTTTATGCATATTTTCCTTTTAAAATACAGAGAGATGATAGTGAGACAGGGGTCACATAATACAAGTATAATAAAAGGGGTCAAGTGCATTTTTATATTTTTTTGCTATATGAGTCACATTATTTTTAGCTGATAATGTTATGGCGTTCCACGAGGCTGTATCGATAGCAACTTTTATCAGGCGATTCACCAGCAATTAGTGGCCAGTGTTAAAGTGGAGCAGACTTGTCATTAGATAATTGCTGATGCAAAAATCGGCAATATGATGCTCGGAGCAGTTCAGTAGCCATTAACCAGTCATCCCGATGATATCTTTGCAACCATGCAGAAAAACCGCGAGTGGCTCTTTTTAGCGATGTGCAGAGTCGCGGTTATTACCCGGGGTATAGATTGATCTAGTCAGTGCATCGACCGCGCAGATCTCTAAACGTTATGGCTTTATCTATGTGGATCATGATCTTCAGGGGGCAGGGCAGTCTTGCGCGTAAACCTAAAAAGCTTGTACTGATATCAGGAAATTATTCAGTCACAAGGAGAAAAAATCCCCCTACCGGAGAATAATATAATTCACCAGCACTGAGATAGCAACAGTATCAGTATTGATTAGATGAACGCGTTAAGCTTAAAAAAGTCGTTAATAAAATTAACGGCCAAGGAGGAGATAGGGCGCCATCAATAGCAGCGCCAATCTCCACTCCCGTATCAGTTTCAAAATAAACCCAATGATCGCGAGTATTATCTCGATTCAAGGGGGCTCTGAACTAACTCTTGTATCTCATTAACGACTATATTTGCGACCTTATTGCAGTCACTGATGGTAAATGTAAGCGGGATCCTGATATCGATTAGTGTCGCTAAAACGCGTTCTGTCGAACTCAGTAGTGGCTGTTTATCAAGATAGTGCCAACTGTCATATTTACTCGTGTAACTGCTTGGTTCAACGTCACCAAACCATTTAACAGAGACGCCTTTCGCTTCGCAGTTGGCCACTAGCTTTTTGCAGTCGTTATATGAGAATGCGGGAATAGAAAACTGGATCGAGCTGGCAACAAAGGCCTCTTTTTCTGCCCGTGTTATGGTTTTAATGTGCTTGCTCGACTTGAAAATGCTGTTCATTGAGTCGTATCTTGCATTCCAATCACTACATCTCTGATCAAGTTGTTTTAGCTGTGGTAGCAATATTGCAGCTCGAAGGTTATCCATTCGACCGCTATAATTTGGAATATTGTATTTAACCTCATTAAACGCCTCTTTTTCAGGTGCTGCATAATGTTTTTCATAAAGCATATAAGAGCCGGAATATATGATTGCCCTGGTTATTATATCCTTATGGGGCGTAACCAATAATCCTCCTTCGCCAGAGTTGATATGCTTATAAGTTTGTGTGCTAAAGCATGCCACATCCCCAAAGCTGCCACTCATTTTGCCATCCCATTTAGCGCCCATGGTATGAGCGCAATCTTCAATAAGAGATATTTTGTAGCGCGCGCAGAT
>JBATHQ010000644.1:0-3657 GCA_049667005.1 Psychromonas sp. | reverse complement strand
AGCGGCGCTCTCTCTCCCAGGCATTATCTAATTCAGTTAAAAGATAGTTAAGCTGCGTGACCAGGGACTCAAGCTCAACTGCCGGATGAATGATTTTTATGGGCGCTAATTTATCAACATCACACTTTGCCACCGCCACACGCAATTCATTAACAGGTCGTAAAAACTTTTTAATTAAAAACAGGAGAATAAATGCCAGAGCCGGAATTAATAAAAGTTGTGGTAAACTGCTGGACAGGGCAACTTCATTCACTGCCTCATCACGGATCGCCTGTTTTTCTGCCACCACCACAAAGGAATTTGGATTACTTTGTGAGGGAATTTTTAACTGAAAATAGCGCCATTGCTCATTATTGGCGATGACGCTGCCAAACCCCAGTTTTTCCATAGTAAATGAACCGGGTGCGCCGGGTGATTTAAAAACCAGACGTCCATCAATATAAAATTGAAAAAATATATTTTGCTCATAGGGATGTCCCGTCGTCGGGAACAGATCGATATTGTCTTCATCAACGTCACTAACCGATTGTGCCCAATCCGCATAAACCTGTTCGCGAATATTCGGATCCAGGGCCATCACGCTGGGCATACTCAGCGCAAGAACTTTAGCTGATTGCCCTAAGCGCGCATCATAAACTTCATCTATCTCTTTCTTGGTGGCATGAAAAACAATCATCCATGAGATAAAAATCATCAGGGTTGCAACACTAACGGTTGAGACGATCAGTCGTTTTTGAATGGAGATAGCTGTCGGCGGATTATTTTTCAATGATGTACCCAACCCCTCTGATATTTTTGATTAACTGATTACCAATCTTCTTACGCAGATTATATATATGGACCTCAATTGCATTATCACTCCCCGTATCATCCCAACCATACAAAGCCTGCTGCAACTGTTCTTTACTCAATACCCGCCCGGCTTTTGCCACTAGGGTGGTTAGCAACTTAAATTCATTATTGGTTAATTTTATTAATTCGCCATCAAACTCAACCGTATTTTTTGCCAGAGAAATAATAAAACCATGCAGTTTTATATCTGATTCAACATAACCCGATTCGCGTCTGACAATAACGCGCAGCCGGGCAAGCAACTCTTGCAAAGCAAAAGGCTTCACTAAATAATCATCTGCCCCGCCATCGAGTCCTTTGACTCTATCGTCTATATCATCCCGCGCAGTTAAAATTAAAACAGGTATTTTATGACCCGCTTTCCTGACCCGACGAAGTACTTCCAGACCATCGATATCCGGCAGGGTTAAGTCTAATATTATCGCCGAAAAGTTTTCAGTTTTTAATGTCAGTTCAACGGGCTCTCCTAATTGCAGCCAATCAACGGTGTGCCCATGACGGCCTAATGAAGCAACCATGGATTCGCCTAACATAAAATCATCTTCAACTAACAAAACCCTCATTACCCTATGCCCTCTTTAATTCTGTTTTAAAAAAGTTACAAGATAAATTTTTTACCATGTAACACTTATTGTTGTACTCCGGCTATAAAACTAATTTACTTTCTCTCTGTAACAGCAAAAAAATTATAACCTTCCTGAATAGGGATTTACCATATTATTCAACAGGTTGATTTATCACCCCGTTTTCTTGGCAAGCCGTTCCTGATAATTATTAGATTAATTTATTGGCTCTTAAGTAATCCCTAAGTTTCCTCTTATAAAGTATAAATCGAAACAAAGTACAAACGTATTAAACATAAAGACCGGAGAATAAGATGAAAAAATTTATACTTACTACTGCGATGATACTTGCCTCAGCAGGCGCAATAGCAGGCCCAAAATGTACTGATGGAGATGATAAGTCTAAATGGATTCCAGAAGATCAATTCAAACAAAATCTGCTTGATCAAGGTTATCAAATCAAAAAATTCAAAGTGACCTCAGGCGGATGCTATGAAATATATGGCTATAACCAGGATAAACAAAAAGTAGAAATATACTACCATCCAGAAACTGCTGAAATTATTAAACAAGAAATTGACGACTAACTGCTGATTATAGGTGGCTGCTATGAAAGAACAAGCAATGATTTGGGATCCGTTAATTCGTCTTTTTCACTGGACGGTAGCAGCCATGTTTCTACTCAATTTTCTTATTTTTGAAGAAGGGGCTAGAAACCACCGCTGGGCTGGATATTATATTTTAACAGCCTTGGCAATCCGTTTTTTTTGGGGATTCACTGGTTCGAAGAATGCCCGTTTTAAACACTTTTTCCCTACAGTAGACGGCATTAAGTATCACCTGAAATTACTTAAATCAAGACAGTTTGAAGTATCGGACGGACACAATCCGATCGGTGCATTAATGGTCTTCGCATTATTGTTTTGCCTGTTAGGCACCGGCCTTTCGGGTTGGATGATGGAGTTCGATATTTTTTGGGGAGTAGATTGGGTTGAGACAGTGCATGAATTAATGGCGAATACAACGATGACGTTGGTGGCTATTCATGTATCAGCCGTCTTTTTGTTAAGTAAATTTGGTCCTGTAAATTTAATCCAACAAATGATCACCGGGTTGCGGGATAACCGCTCGAAATGATCTTTCAATTTTACCCCGGGTTGTCCATCCTGGGTAAGTTATGAAAACTTATTTTATCCTCGTAATTGCTTCTTATCCTTTTGCAGAAAGCTTTAATTGCACAATCCCAGTAGCAGGCAATGTCATGATACTGTAGTCTATTACACAGACACTCATTGACAATCTGATACACTGATATTTTGATATCCTGATAATGATGCAAAAAAACATGGTGAGAAAAACATGAAATTATTAAATAGAACATCTCTGTTTGCACTTATTGCTGCTTGTTTGTTAATGGCATGCAGTGACAATAATGTCCCTCAAGAGGGTAAACAATACGTTATCCTGCCGACATCACTTGAAGATGCAACGCTATTACCGGTTACCGAAGTTTTCTCATTAACCTGCAGTCATTGCCGTAACATGGAAGCCGTTCTCCCGCAGATCAGCACAGAAACAGGCGCAGAGATAGGTAAATTGCACATTACATTTAACCCGTCTGCACAGGTTGCAGCGATGTTTTATTATGCCGCAGAGATGCAACTGGGCAAAAATCCGGATCATCTATTTATGGATCAACTGTTTGCGGCAATACAGATGGGCGGTGACACAACACAAGCCGATAAACAAGCGGCCATTGAAAAGGTATTCACCTCTTTTAAGCTGGTTAGCCCTTACCAGTTCAACGAGCAACAAAACGAGACAATGCTGGCTAAAGTCAAAATAGCTGAGCGTTTATCAACTCAATCCGCGATTAACTCAGTACCGACTTTTATTGTTAATGGCCGTTATCAGGTGATCGTTTCAGAGCATAAAGATCAGACCCAAATAGCTAACACTATCCGCTACCTGTTGAGTAAATAATGGCCTGATGGCTGACGGCGGGAAGTCACAGATCATTTTTCATTGCCTACTTAGCTATCAGGCCTTCTTATAGGTGCCGATCAGCTCAGTTTGAGCAATCACATGACCTTTAAACGCTTTTTCAATGTCGCTCTTAGTGGGATTATTATTTAGCATAAGTACCGTATCCAAAGCATACAGTTTGTGAAAATAGCGATGCCTACCGATCGGAGGACAAGGACCGCCATAAGCCGCCTTTTGCCAATCATTTATTCCCTGC
>JBATHQ010000643.1:0-1888 GCA_049667005.1 Psychromonas sp. | reverse complement strand
CAACTTACAAAAAAATACCCATCTTTTTACGCCTCATATTACGCTGGCACGAAAAGTCAAAAGTACGGATCAAAGCATCACGGCTGCCATTGCTATTAAACCACTTGTGTTAAGACCGACAGCAATGCACCTCTATCATTCCGAAAGCACAGATGATGGTGTCAAATATCACATATTACGTTCGTGGCAGCTTAAATAACATCAACTGCTGACATGCAGGGGTGAATTGCGTTATTCTTGCATTTTTTGATCGAGAGAAGATCTGTTATGAGCAACCCGGAGATTACAAAGTCGCAGCTTATTGCCGTGCTAAAAAGTTGGGGAGAAGGCAAAATATCATCTGAACAACTGCAGGACTGGATGGTAACCTTCTATGATCCGCCTGAGGTAATTATTGGAGCGGGCGAGGCAGAATGGAGTCAAATGGCGATGCATATCATTATGAATGAGTATGAGATAGCTAAAATCAGTAAATTTCGTGTTGAAAATTATGCTTTAGCCATTGCCTTTGCAGAGTGCACGGAAGAGACATTTGAACAATGTAAACATCTATTTATTTATAATGGGTTTTCTGATTAAGTTTCCACCATCCGACTATATCCATGTTACTACAAGGTGCAATTTAGATTGACCTGCACAAGATCATCGCGCAAACCAGTATTGCGATACAGCATTCGCTAAGATTCCAGCTAAAAAACTGCTGGAAAAACGGAATCTCACAAAAGGTCGTCATGCGCAGCCTTATTCTGCTCTGCGGGGTGAGTCCAGATAAGGCATCTTGAGGTATCATGGGTATATGACAGAGCACAGCTAAAGCGTGCCCTGTTTCTCAACTTTTAACATTTTTTGCAAAGCAGTTCGATAAAACAGATCCACTCGACAAAATATTTTCCGCCAGATGGTATATTAACTACTGGTTTTTTATCGTTAGGAATTAATATGTTAAATGAAAATCATGCCCTTATCCTAGACTTTCCGGAATTAAAAAATGATATTGTTCAACTGACACATAAGGATCCATTATTCAAACAAAATTCACAGCAATATCACACTTTGGATTATGAAATTCGTCAACTTGAAATCTCAGGAAGCCCTACTGACGATGGACATATGCACCAACTCAAGCAGCAAAGAGCGCTATTAAAAGATCTATTATATGAGCAGTTAAAGGCGCACCAAAACAGCTTGTTATAGGTCCCTATTATCGCGCTTAATTACAACGTTACGAAGCTATTGCCAGAATTGTTTTCACTTGCGCGAGTGCGCCGCGATAATCCTTATAATCCAGTTCAATAGGGTATGACTTACCCTGATGCTTTAAAACCATGGAGGGGAAACCTTGGATAGGTAAATTACCTGCCAAAGTCAATTGCCGTTTGAATTCGTCAGCCAGTTTTGCAGAGCTTAAATCAGCTTTAAACTGATCTATATTCAAGCCGAGTTCCTCTGCCAGAATAAGATGCGTTTCAACATCTGACGGATTCATCGCTCTCAAATAATAAGCTTTTTGCACAGCACTGTTCATCTCGTGCATTTTATTTTGCCAACTCGCCGCGATCACCGCACGACAGGCAGGATAGGTAGATCTCCGAGGGATATTTTCTGACCAGAAATTAAAATTAAACGGCGTCCCGAGAAGATTGTTGATTTTCTGCCAGTAACCGGCAATGGCCTTTTGCTGCTCAGCAGGCATAGGATGATCGCAGTCAGGCGCTAGCCCTCCCAACACATAGTGCACAGGTACTAAATCCACTAAACAGGCTTCGAATTTTTGCCATACGGGCAGATGTGCCCAGCACCAACTGCACATCGGATCATGTACATAATAAAATGCACTTTCGCTGTTAACCATAACGGAGGGTTCCTTAACAAAGTATCGAATTGTATA
>JBATHQ010000642.1:0-2902 GCA_049667005.1 Psychromonas sp. | reverse complement strand
CAGAAGGATCACGCAAGTCGATCTTTTTTGATCTTCTATAAACTATCAAAAATGTGATCGAGGTGCTGAGTAGTTACAAAAATGAAAGCTAGGTTCACCACCCTACCCACATATTCCTCAGTCATTATTTGCATAAATCAACCGCTTTACTCATCTCATCCATAGCTAATTCGAGTTCAGGTAAGTTAGCACGAGCAGATTCAATATCCCCCCCTTGATATTTACGCTGTATCGCATCAGCAATAAAATGAATTTTATTATGAACTTGTTCAAGTCGCTGCATATCTTCTTTGGCAAAAAGTTGTTCTTTCTTTTCTCTATTGATCCAATTACCACAATGGCAGCGCTGATTATCGAGAATAGGCCAGGGTGTTACATCAACGGGAGACGATTCAATCTTACTTGTAAATATATCCATCCAGTGATTGCTAATTATTGTGAATATAGCCAGACTGTTATCTTTATTATTACGTGACTCATTACCACAATTAAGCCAGTTTTTATTAGGTATATAATTGCTTAACCACTGAGAAAAAACGACAGCCGGCATAGGTTTCGCTATTTTATAGCCCTGAGCTTTTTCACAGCCCATTAATAATAGCATGAGACCATGCTCAGTGGTTTCAACGCCTTCAGCAATAACATCACGGTTGAATGACTTAGTTAAAGCAATCACCCCCTCTATGATGGAGTAATCACTTGGATCAAGCAGCATGTCCCGGACAAAACCTTGATCGATCTTAATCGTATTCACCGGTAAACTTCTTAAATGGGTTAGCGATGAATAACCTGTGCCAAAATCATCCAAAGCAAAACTAACTCCTAGCACGTTTTGGCAGGTATCAACAATATGATGGATGGTATTGATATCGCCGAAAGCAGAGCTTTCCAATATTTCTAATTGTAAATATTGGGCATGGTTGCGGGGGTACTTCGCTAAACTCTTTTCCAGATCGGTCACAAAAGAGGACGAGAGTAGATGCTTTGATGAGATATTGACACTTACTTCAAGTTTGACTCCTTGCTGTTGCCAATCATCAAGTTGCTGTAGCGCCTCGTTGATAACCCATTGGCCAACTTTAGCCTCTAATGATGTACCTTCGATAAAGGGCAAAAAGTCGAGTGGTGGAATAAGTCCTTTTACTGGATGGATCCAGCGGATTAAGGCTTCAACCCCAAATACATCACCACTAACCATGTTAACTTTTGGCTGATAGTACAATTGAAATTCATGATTAATCAAGGCGCGTTCAATCTCTTCAAGATGATGGTGCTTTTTAATAATACGTTGGTCAAAATCCGGACTGTATAATTCGAAGCGCCCCTTACCCGCCAATTTAGATTGATACATCGCATGATCCGCGTGGCGTAGCAAGGTATCTATATCGCCATCATCCGACGGATATAAGGTCACACCACTCGAGGCGGTAAGATTATGTTGAACATCATCAATAAAATAAGGTTGCGCCAACGATTGATGAATTCTCTTTATGGTCCCTTCATATTGTGAAGCTGATTCAATATCATTAAGTAATATGGCAAACTCGTCACCACCTTGACGTGATACGGTATCTTCTTCCCTAATACAGGCTTTGATACGATCTGCCACTTCAATTAATAAGCGATCTCCGGCTTCATGACCATAGTTATCATTCACCGGTTTGAAGTTATCTAAATCCAAGAAGCACACTGCAAATTGATGCCCTGCACGGGTACTGTGCGCAATGGCTTGATGGAAACGGTCTACAAATAAAGCGCGATTTGGCAGTTTTGTGAGTACATCGTAGTGAGCCATTAGATTGAGTTGATCTTGTTGTCGTTTGCTACTGGTAATATCGGAAAACATACCGACATAGTGAGTCACTTCACCATGGTCATTTTTTAAGGATGAAATGGTAAGTAATTCAGCATAGGGTTCACCCTGCATTGTCCTGTTCCATAATTCTCCTTGCCAATATCCATGCATTTTAACTGTTTGCCACATCTGTGCATAAAACTTAAAATTTTTATTACTGGATCTCAATATATCTGAATGTTTCCCGACAACATCCTCACGGCTATAACCGGTTATCTGAGTGAATGCGGGATTAACATCAACGATACACTGCTGTGGATCGGTGATAATGATACCTTCATGAATATCGCTAAATACTCGGGATAATAGTTGCAGTTTTTCTTGTGCTTTTTTACGCCCGGTAATGTTCTGAACAATCGCAATAATGGTCTGAGGCTGTTCGCCAATTTTCCAGGTAGGAGATGCACTTACTTCGACCCAGACAATGTGTCCTTTTTTATGAAAGTAACGTTTTTCCCTGGTAAACTCTCGTTGTTCACTGTTAAACAGTGTTTCAAGACGATCAAAGTCTGCTTGTAAGTCATCTGGATGCGTAATTTCTTGAAACGTTTTTCCATTTGACAACTCTTCGGCACTGTAACCGAGCATATCGCAAAAGCATTGATTAATTCGAATAAACGCTCCACTGTTCACGCTCACCAATGCAACACCAACAGCAGCCTGTTCGAAGATAGTACGAAATAGCTGTTCGCTGACCGCTAAGTCTTGTTTCGATTTAAATTCATCAGTAACATCACGAATAACGCAGATCAGTTGGTCATTTAAAGAGATTCTATTCAGGCGAGCATCAAAATGTCTGATTTTATTATTGATCATCAACTCATATTGAAAAACAGGGGTTTTTCCAGACTGTAACATCTCATCTACTTTTGCTTGGAACAGCTCTGCAATATTTTTGGGTAAAACATCTTGCATACGTTTACCCAGAAAATCTTTTGCCTTTATATAGAGCTCGCTTTCATTTTGGACATGATAATCTAGAATAGTTCCATCGGGCATCATCCGAAAATAAGTATCGGGTAATGCATTAAATAAGCTTTGTAACTC
>JBATHQ010000641.1:0-25327 GCA_049667005.1 Psychromonas sp. | reverse complement strand
GGATCAATGCTGTTTTCTGAAATTATTTTTCCACGTACTGAAAAACCACCTGCATGCATAGCGGAACGATTGCCGGTAATTAACGGATGCCAATCAGGTAAAGGCTTCCCTTCAACTAAGCGTCGGTATGCGCAGCTTGCGGGGAGCCAATGAAACTGATCAATATCATCCAGAGAGACCTTTACGCAATCTTTAACCAGTTTAAAACGCTTGTCGTATTTGCGGCATTGACATGTTTTTGTATGCAATAGATGACAAGCGACATTGGTAAAATGTAACTCTTCCGTGTCATCATCTATTATTTTGTTTAAGCAGCATTTGCCGCAACCATCACATAGCGATTCCCATTCTTTGTCTGACATTCTTGACAGGGTTTTATGTTCCCAAAATTTATTCATATTTTTATTACTTTATTTTATTGATGTTCGGTTTTTATCTATTATCCATTAAAACAGATTAGTTTTCATCGATAACAATACGAGGCTCATTAATACGCTCAGATAAATAACTTACCGCTGTTGCAAAATAATATGAACGGTTCCAGTGCATTAATACATGGTAATTACTATATGCAAGGTAGATTCGTCCATTTTTATCATCAGGAATTACTAGCGACGCTTGAATATCGGCGATGGGCAAATTACTGCCATCATAACGACGGACACCTAAAGCTTGCCATTCCTGCAGTGATTTATATTCTTTAATATTGGCTAATTGAATATCAAAATTAGCTGGTAATTTAACTTGACGCCCCCAAGTCTGATCTGGATTCCAACCTTCTGTTTTTAGGTAATTTGCCGCAGAAGCGAAGATATCGGCATGAGTCTTCCAAATGTCTTTTTTACCATCGCCGTCATAATCAACAGCATAATTGAGGTAAGAGGTTGGCATAAATTGCACTTGACCCATCGCCCCCGCCCATGAGCCAATAAAGTCTTCTGGAGCAACATGTCCCTGCTGTAAAATTAATAATGCCGCGAATAACTGTTTTTTAAATAAGGCTTCTCGGCGGCCTTCGTAGGCCATGGTTGTTAAAGAGGAGATAACACTATGATTACCGGTAAAACGACCAAAATTTGTTTCAATGCCCCATAAGGCAACAATAAATCGGGGTTGAACACCGTACACTTTACCTATCTCTTCAAGCAGTTTGTAATGCTCTTTATAAGCGTCTCGAGCTTGTTTGACTTTCCAGTCGGGAACGGCTCTTGGTATGTAGGTATCAAGGGTTAATTTAAATTCAGGTTGTTCTTTATCTGATTTAACACTGCGTTGTAAAAACTCAACATTAGCAAATGCCTTTTCGATAGTATCCGCATCGATGCCGTTTTCTTTAGCTTCAATTTTTATATTCTTTACATATTCGGGAAATGATATTTTTTGCTGGTTACTGTCTTTATTCAGTTCATCTGCATTAACGCCCTGAGTAAATAAGAAGACCGTAATAATCGACAGGTAAAGCGTTTTTATTGATGACGGCAAACAGAGATAATTTTTAAATTTCATGATCATAGCCTTGTTGCTTTCTTATCCAGTTTCTGTGTTCTTGTAGATGATTAACCGGAGGTGGAGGAAGCTGAAGATAATAACCGTTATTGGTTATTGCTGTTATTACTTTTTCGGCATCTGCAAGCGCAAATTTGGTTTGCAGATTAATATTTAATATAGTGATTAATTGCGGTGGGCCAAATTGCGCCAGTAGCGCATCAGGTACAAGCGAAAAATCATCACGTTTGCTTATAAACAAATAAGTTTGTTGTTTCCTAATACTTTTATATACAGCACATAACATAATACTAATGCAGCCCTTTACTTGCCTATTTTGGTAGCAGACTATAACATGCATTTAGGATTTCTTTTTTAGAAATACACTGAATTTGATATCAAATAAATATAATAATTATAGATAGGATAGGTATGACCTTAAAATCATCAAATTTTACGCTGCTTGTAGTGAATCTTGAAACTGAAAGCCTAGGGGCTTTGGCTGAAGAACTATACAACAAACGTATTATGGCACCGGATTTTTTTACAAATGCTCCTATTGTTGTCAATATAGAAGGCATAGCACTTGAAATAGATTTTGCTCGAATGAAACGGATAATAAACGAGCAGGGCTTTATTTTAATTGGCATCTCAGGTGATTTATCAAATGAACAGAAAGCGTTGCTAAGTGCACAAAATATAGCCATATTGAGACGTTCGATTCGACAATCTCATGAACCGGAAATTGAAATCACCGAACAGGTCAAAACGGTTAAAATACCTGCCGCGTCTTACCCCCACGCTGAAGTTAAGACAAAAATTCACACTGGTCGGGTGCGCTCCGGGCAACAGATTTATGCTAAAGAAACAGATCTTATCATACATGGTGATGTGGGGGCCGGAGCTGAAGTTATTGCCGATGGTAACATTCATGTTTATGGTACGTTGAGCGGCAAAGCCTTGGCTGGGGCAATGGGAGATAAAAGTGCTTGTATCTTTTGTCAAAGTTTAAAACCAGAATTGCTGTCGATCGCCGGTGTGTATAAATTAAGTGATGATTTACCCGCTGAGTATGTCGCTAAGGGTTGCGTCATATCTTTAGAAAATGAAAAAATTGTATTAGGCAAATTTAGTCAGGTATAACTGATAAGGATAAAGAATAATGGCAAAAGTTATTGTCGTGACATCTGGTAAAGGTGGTGTTGGTAAAACTACAAGTAGTGCTGCAATTGGCAGCGGTCTTGCTATGTCTGGCGCAAAAACAGTTATTATCGACTTTGATATTGGCTTACGTAATCTTGATTTGATTATGGGATGTGAGCGTCGAGTTGTTTACGATTTAATTAACGTAATAAACGGTGAAGCGAATCTCCAACAAGCGTTAGTTAAAGATAAACGTGTTAATGACCTGTTTATCCTACCCGCCTCACAGACGCGTAATAAAGATGCGTTAACCAAAGAAGGGGTTGAAAAGGTACTTAACTCACTTAAAGAAGATGGCTTTGAATATATCATCTGTGACTCTCCTGCGGGGATTGAGCAAGGCGCAATGATGGCACTTTATTTTGCCGATGAAGCGATTGTTACTACCAATCCTGAAGTTTCATCTGTACGTGATTCAGACAGAATAACTGGGATGTTATCCAGTAAATCTTATCGTTCAGAGCAGCAACTTTCGCCGGTAAAAGTACATCTTTTAATTACCCGCTATAGTCCTGAACGCGTTCAGCGTGAAGAGATGTTAAGCATCGAAGATATTAATGATTTATTAGGTATTGATTTATTAGGGGTTATTCCGGAATCTAAAGATGTTTTAAGCGCCTCTAACTTAGGTGAACCTATTATTCTCAATAAAGACAGCGACGCGGGTAAAGCTTATCAGGATGCTGTGGATCGTTTGCTGGGAATCGAACGTGAATTGCGTTTTGTTACGTTTGAGAGAAAAGGTTTTTTAAGCCGGATATTTGGAGGTTAAAATGGGGTTATTAGAGTATTTTAGAAGGGACAAACCAGTAAAAGGCAGTGCTAAATTAGCGAAAGACCGTTTGCAGATTATTGTGGCACATGAGCATTCAAGTTCCATGAGTCCATCGTACCTTCCTGAGATGCAACAGGAAATTATTGCGGTCATTCGAAAATTTATGGATATATCAAATAATGATGTTACATGTGAATTTTCAGATAAAGCAGATGATGATATGTCAGTATTGGAAGTGAATATCACTTTACCTAAAAACAAGTAACAACAAACTGGCTGGCATAGCCGGAACTGTTGAAAATTATAAATCAAATTCGGTCCTTGTAAGTGGACCGGGGTTGATCGTTGTCGTTATCCGGCTGGCAAGTTTGTTATTTATGCGCGATTATTCTGTGCATGTTAACGCTGTATTTGACTACAATAGCTAACCGCAAATAGATTGCTTTACTATTGTTAATTTGGCTATTGTTATTTTGAATAGCTATTTTGCATCGCTATTTCCATCGATCACAGAGATGCTATTGATAATAACCGCTTGTATAGGCTTATCCGCAGCGTCTGTTTCGACCGCTGCTATTTTATCAACCACATCCATTCCCTCTGTTACTTTCCCAAATACGCTGTAACCCCAGTTCAGACCTTGCGCATCTAAAAAATCATTGTCTTTATGGTTAATAAAAAATTGTCGGGTTGCGGAATGTGGGGAACTCGTTCTCGCCATGGCAATCGTGCCGCGCGCGTTACTCAAACCATTCTGGGATTCATTATCTATTGCAGCCAAAGTGTTTGCCGGTTCTCCTGATGCTGCGAAACCGCCTCCCTGAATCATGAAGTTGTTAATGACACGGTGAAAAGTGGTTTCCTTAAAGCCATCTTTTTGTACATATTCTAAAAAGTTGGCAACTGTTTTTGGTGCTTGCTGCGGATATAACTCCAGCACGATTTGTCCTTCCGATGTCGCTATTACAATATTCGGATTTTCATTGGCTAATATTGTGCTGCTGATAAACAGCAGAAAAAATGATAATAGGTGTTTCATGAATGTTCCTTTTATGATGGATATACCCAAGTTACCTCAAGAGGCTGAATTTGCATCCTGGAGCCGTTTAGGGTAGATCCTGAAGCAGTTTAGGGTAAGTTGATTAGAAGTTTTCCAGTTTAGACTTAATTTCTGAATCTAGCGCAATTTCAGTTAACAGCTGTGATAATTGTGTATTCAGCTGTTTGCTGATTTTTTTGCTGTTTGCATTAAGGGGGGATTCTGATGTCGAACTGGAATTAAATGTTTTGCTGAATACTTTATTATTGGCATTAAGTTGTAATTTAATAACAATCTCTGAATTTATTTCGTGTTTATAAGTAGACTGTTTGACCTTGGCGAGCAATTTAATCAGTTGTATATCTATTTCGTAATTACCGTCCGGGGAGATCATCAACCCCTGAGCCTGCCACTCTCTGTTTAATGCCTGCAGAATAATGCGCTGACTGCTATCATATTCATTAATCAGTGTTGCCGGACCATCGCCAGTACTTATTTCAATTAAATAGTGGGCAATGCGGCGATCTTGACTGTTCAGTGACCAGATATTATTGCTATCAATAACTGGCCTGTTTCTGCCTGTTGAAATTTCAGGTTCGACGCGCATGGTAGTTGGCACGCTACTGCTGCAGGAAAACAACAAAACGGTGGTCAATATTGAGGTTAAAATACGGATTGATTTAAGCGATACCTTGATCACAATGGATTATTCCTATAGTAGGGAAGAGATAAATAAAGATGATAGCAAATCAACTTGAATTGTGATGCTTTTTAAATAAAAAAATATGCTTCTGTACTTAACTCAGGCTAAAGAAAATTCGGCTTGTGTTTTATTTTACGTTTTTCTTGATTAATTAATTCCTTTAGCAAGTGGAAACATGGAGCTAATTAAACGACAGGTCAGTCTTATGAGCGGGCTAAGCTCTGCTTGCCCTTTGTTTCCACTAAGTTTGGCCCCGAACACGAATGTGCGGTCCAAACTGGTGCGTTAAAAAGGGATTGATTTGTCACGAACAAAACTCTTTTGACCTTATACTTTCTTGCTGTTGAGAGAGTATGACTTATTAGAAATGCGAAACAACGTTTCGGTTTCTCATAGTCTACACGTCGTCAAAGGCGGAACTCCAACATAGAAAGTTAGTACAAATGTCACAAGCGAAGGCTAACAACAAACCAAATCGATAATTTTTTTACTAAAAAACATACTTAATCACTTACCTGAGTTATCTACATAGTCAATTAAAAAAATGCCTTTTTTTTACACTACGAGTTTCTTGAATGTTAAAAAAAGACCCTGTAAATGTTAATTAAGATTGTTTCTGCTGCCATTAGATGTCATTGATTAGCGCTGATTATATTTAATGAATGTTTTATGTTTTTTTTAAAATATTTTCAATATTACAACAGATCGTCCGCTTAAGATCTTTTTTCTGTTTTTTCATTTACCACTGAAACCCCTGTGGTTTCTAGCTTTGCGACGGTTATCCACTTTTCCTGTGGATAACTCTGTGGGAACATTTATTAAAACCCTCTCCAGCCCTTATCATTCCTTACTTCCAAGTGTATTGCAGTAAAAACAAGCAAAATATTTAAGCCAATAAAAACAATAAGTTATGAATGTCAAACGTCTTTTCTTTGCGCGGTTCTGGCGATATTTTAAAAAAAATTAATTGCATTAAAGTCAATATTTAAATGTGAATTATTTTTATTCTCGGAATTAAAAAATGATTGACATGTTCAGAAAAACTCTGATTTTTATTGATGTTTATTTAGGCGTAGCCGCGTGAATGTTACAAGCAAAAGATCCCGTCAGGTTAATTTAACCCTTGCCATATTTATTTTTTTAACAATTAAAGAGAGTCTGAAGGCTCTGCTGCATCTAAATAATGTGTTTAAAAGAGGCGTTGGGACTATTTTCATTGTTAAAGCGTGATTTTCACTATTATCATTTTATTTTAAAGACCCCAGGCCGGCTGAGTACGGATTAATAAAGATCTTTACACTGTTACAAAACCGTTACCAAGAGAGGTATTGACCAACACCAGCGATCTGCCGGAATCGATTTTTTAACACAAAGAAATTGCTTAAAATGGTATTCACTCGATTTTCTGTGGCGTATTATGGCTGGATATCTATAAACAGATCCCAGATCTCCGAGGTGATACATGCACAAACCATTTCAACTTTCTTGCCAATTTTCGCCTGCCGGTGATCAACCCCAGGCAATTGATAAATTAGTTGATGGTATTGAATCTGGCCTTGCTTTCCAGACATTACTGGGGGTGACCGGATCGGGTAAAACTTTTACATTAGCGAATGCTATCGCAAAGCTTAATCGCCCGACATTAATCTTGGCGCCTAATAAAACACTCGCGGCACAGTTATACGGTGAGATGAAAGCGTTTTTTCCCAATAACGCTGTTGAATACTTTGTTTCCTATTATGATTATTACCAGCCTGAAGCCTATGTCCCCAGCTCTGATTCCTTTATTGAAAAAGACGCAGCGGTAAATGCCCACATTGAGCAGATGCGGCTTTCTGCAACGAAAGCGTTATTAGAGCGTAAAGATGTTGTGTTAGTTGCTTCCGTCTCTGCAATCTACGGTTTGGGCGATCCGACCGCCTATCTGCAGATGATGTTGCACCTTACGGTCGGCGAAATAATATCCAGCCGTGAAATATTACAGCGTTTAGTGGATTTGCAGTATAACCGTAATGAAACTGAACTCAGCCGGGGCACGTTTCGTGTGCGCGGTGAAGTGATTGATATTTTCCCTGCCGATTCTGAAAAAGAAGCCTTAAGAATTGAATTATTTGATGATGAGGTCGAGCAAATTTCGGTGTTTGATCCTCTTACCGGACAAAGCTTAGATAAATTAGCGCGTGTCACTGTTTACCCCAAAACACATTATGTCACACCAAGAGAGCAAATTTTAAAAGCGGTTGAATCAATCAAAGAGGAGCTTAATGAACGCAAAAAAGAGTTTCTTGAACAGAATAAACTGATTGAAGAGCAGCGTATTTCACAGCGTACGTTATATGATATTGAGATGATGAATGAGCTTGGTTACTGCTCCGGTATAGAGAATTACTCGCGTTACCTGTCAGGGCGGGGAGCGGGTGAAGCGCCTCCTACTTTGTTTGATTATCTGCCCAAAGACGGTTTATTAATTATCGATGAAAGCCACGTTACCGTGCCGCAAATTGGTGCAATGTACAAAGGCGATCGTTCGCGTAAAGAAAACCTGGTGAATTATGGATTCAGGTTACCTTCTGCCTTGGATAACCGGCCCTTGAAATTTGAAGAGTTTGAAAAAATAGCACCGCAAACTATTTATGTTTCAGCCACCCCGAGTGATTATGAGATTGAAAAATCTCAGGGTGATATTATCCGTCAGGTGATACGTCCGACAGGTTTACTTGACCCGATAATAGAGGTGCGTCCGGTAGGCACTCAGGTGGATGACTTACTGTCGGAGATAAATATACGTCTGCCCTTAAACGAGCGTGTATTAGTGACCACCTTAACCAAGCGTATGGCTGAGGATCTGACTGATTATCTGCATGATCACGGGATCAAAGTACGTTATCTGCACTCTGATGTCGATACGGTTGAACGGGTGGAGATAATCAGAGATTTACGCTTGGGTGTTTTTGACGTATTAGTCGGTATTAACTTATTGCGCGAAGGCTTAGATATTCCCGAAGTGTCGCTGGTGGCTATTTTAGATGCTGATAAAGAAGGGTTTTTAAGATCCGAACGTTCACTGATACAAACCATGGGACGTGCAGCGCGAAATCTAAACGGCAAGGCTATTTTATATGCGGATCGTATAACCGGATCCATGCAGAAGGCGATCAAAGTAACCGAAGATCGCCGTGAACTGCAGCATCAGTTTAATATTGATAATGGCATTATCCCACAGGGGTTATCGAAGCAGGTCAACGATGTGATGCAGTTAGGGCAACGCAACCTTAAAAAAGGAAACTTAAAACAAGCCGCTGTGGCAGAATATAAAGCCAATTATCAGATCCACAGCGAACAGGATATTCTTAAGCAGATTGCCATATTAGAAAAACAGATGTTCGCTTTTGCCAAGGATCTGGAGTTTGAAAAAGCGGCGTTAGTAAGGGATGAAGTTGCCAAGCTGCATGAGCAGTTGGTGGCTGTTGGTTAATTCAATAATGCGTCGCGTAGCACTACAAGCCGCTACGCATTGCTATTATTGCGATTAATAAACGGCTTAGGAATCGTTACACAATAACTTGCTCTAAATTGTTTCCAAAAAACCTATAAAGACTGGTTATTTTGAAAACAAAAGCGCAAGTAATTTTGAAGCCGATCCTTAACCGATCACCGAGAAATGCTCTGCTTCCAGCATTTTAATTAAAGAGATCAACGGCAGTCCGATTAAGCTGTTTGGATCTTTGCCTTCCAGGCTTTCAAAAAGCGCAATGCCGTAACCTTCACTTTTAAAGCTGCCGGCACAATTAAACGGCTGCTCTTTATGCAGATAATTTTCAATCATCGCATCCGTTAATTCTCTAAATTGAACAGAAAAGGGTTCAACCACAGACTGTACATGACCGGTTTTACTGTTCACTAATGCCAAGCCTGTATAGAAGGTTATTTTTTTACCGCTGGCTGCTTTTAGCTGCGCAAAAGCATTGTCGAAATTACCCGGTTTACCGAGAATTTTTCCGTCATTAACACAAACCTGATCCGAGCCGATTAGCAAAGCATTCTCATAAACAGGAGCAAGTGCCGATGCTTTAGCGACCGCCAGACGCTCAACCAATTCGATCGCTGTTTCGCCTGCGAGTGGCGTTTCATCAACGTTTGGTTTATCCGTTATAAACTGTAAATGCAGTTTTTCCAATAGTTGTTTTCTAAAAGGTGAGGTGGATGCTAAAACAAGTTGTTGTGGCATAATTGACTCTATGATTATTGAATAATTAACCTATTTTATGATTTGCAAAATAAGAAAGCGATAACTTAATAAAAAAATCACGATTTCTTTGACTATTTCTTTGACTATGTTGACAGCAATCTATATTATTCGCCGCCATGCAAAACATTAAATTGCCGATTAACGTTGATCCCGTTCGTGCTGCACAAAAGCAATTGGAACTAGTCGCTATAATTCCAAAAACGCTGATGAGCAGATTAGCAGAATCAACAATCAGTATTCAGTCTGATATCAAGACCGTTTTTTCATTTGATATTGATAAGCAAAAGCTGAGAATATTTCATGGTAAAGCGAGTGTTGCAGTAGAGCTTATTTGTCAACGGTGCAATGAGCCTATGATTTATCAGTGCGAAACTGAATTTACATACTGTCCCGTTCACAACCAGGAACAGGAAGATAATTTACCCGACGCCTATGAAGCCATTTATTATGATGAAAATGGTGAGGTGAATCTTCATCAGATTGTAGAAGACGAACTTATAGTGACCCTTCCACAAATTGCAAAACACGCAATTGAAGATTGCCAGCAAAGTGAGTTTGTACTTACTTTCGGTGAAATTGATGATGAAGAAGAACAGCGTCCCAACCCATTTGATGCTCTAGCAGTTCTAAAGCACAAGTAACTAGCAGGAATTTTTACCATGGCTGTACAAAAAAGTCGTAAAACTCGTTCAAAACGCGGCATGCGTCGTTCACATGATGCACTAAGCGCTCCAGCACAGCTTTCTGTTGATGCAACTTCTGGTGAAACTCACCGTCGTCATCACGTTACTGCAGATGGCTTCTATAAAGGCAAAAAAGTAATCGATCTGTAAGCAATAACATTGTGTAAACCGACGATTGCAATTGATGCAATGGGGGGCGATTTCGGCCCCCATATTCCTGTTTTAGCCGCTTTAAAATCACTCCAGTTATACCCTGATCTCACTATTATTATTGTCGGCAACCGCAGCCAGATATTTCCTTTTTTAAAAAAATACCAGTTATTAGATCATCCACGCTTATCTTTTATTCATGCTGATAATATTATTTCCATGGATTTGAATCCTGTCTATGCACTGCGTCATACTTCAGATTCCTCTATGCATATCGCACTTAATCTTGTCGCCCAGGGAAAAGCAGACGCCTGCGTGAGTGCCGGTAATACCGGAGCATTGATGTTATTAGCCAAGCAGGCATTAAAAACACTGCCCGGCATCTCCCGTCCTGCACTTATCTCATCATTGCCTAATATGCACTTAGGGCATACTTATATGCTTGATTTAGGTGCTAATTTACAATGCGATAGTCATACGCTATTTAATTTTGCTATTATGGGCAGCGTGCTCTGTGAAAAGGTCGACCAAATTGATTCGCCCAGTGTTTCTATACTAAATGTCGGCAAAGAAGAGAACAAAGGCAGTGACGTGATCCAGCGTGCTGCTGAATTATTAAAACAAACCAAACATATAAATTATGCCGGGTTTACCGAAGCTAATGAGCTATTTACATGTCAGTCTAATATTATCGTTACGGATGGTTTTAGTGGTAATATTGCGCTGAAAAGCTGCGAAGGGATGGGGCGTGTATTCAGCGAACAATTAGATAAAGCGATCAATTCAAGTTTATACAGCAAAGTGCTCGGTAAATTATTAAGACCTGTATTGAAAAAGCAATTAAAACATTTGCATCCGGATATGTATAATGGCGCAAGTTTAATTGGATTACGCGGTATTGTTGTAAAAAGTCATGGCAGTGCAAATGAAACTGCATTTACCTACGCCATCGAGCATGCCATCAAAGAGATTCAATGGCAGATTCCTGCAAGTATTTCAAAAAAGTTAGAAACTGTATTATCAGAGCGAGATTGTTTATTACATGAATAGCAAAATTATAGGTACTGGTAGTTATCTACCAGCAGCAGTGCGTACGAACGACGATTTGGAAAAAATGGTCGATACAAGTGATGAGTGGATAACAACACGTACAGGTATCAAAGAGCGTCGTATTGCCAGTGCGCAAGACACAATTGCTCATATGGGCACCGAAGCAGGGCTGAAAGCGCTGCAAGCCGCAAACTTAACTGCACAGGATTTGGATCTTATTATTGTTGCTACAACCAGCAACCATAATGCATTTCCCTCTGCCGCCTGCGAAATACAAAATTTGTTAGGTATTTATAATATACCTGCTTTTGATCTTTCAGCAGCCTGTGCAGGTTTTACCTATGCATTGAGCGTTGCTGATAACTTTATTAAAACAGGCAGTGCAAAAAATGTGCTGGTTATCGGTGCAGACAGTTTAGCTGCTACTTGCGAACCAACGGATCGCGGCACTATTATTTTATTTGGTGACGGTGCGGGAGCCGCGGTATTAAGCGCCAGCGAAGAACAAGGTATTCTGTCAACACACATTAATGCCGATGGCCGTTTCGGGGAGTTGTTAAAATTACCTAATACTACCCGCGGTAAAGAGTCTTCAGTTCACGAAGCTTATATGACAATGGCTGGTAACGAAGTGTTTAAGGTTGCCGTGACCAAGTTGAGTCAATTGGTTGTTGATACTCTGAATGCGAATAATATTGAAAAAGAACAATTAGACTGGTTAGTACCTCATCAGGCTAACAAGAGAATTATTAGTGCGACAGCAAAAAAATTGGGCCTGTCAATGGATCAGGTTATTGTAACTCTTGAGAAGCATGGTAATACTTCTGCTGCATCCGTACCGCTAGCCCTGGATGAAGGGGTACGCTCAGGAAAAATAAAAGCCGGGCAATTGGTATTATTAGAGGCATTCGGTGGTGGATTTACCTGGGGCTCCGCTCTGGTACGTATGTGAACCAGTAAAAATTAATCATTATCAGGAAATATAAAATATGACAAACTTTACATTTGCTTTCCCCGGTCAAGGCTCACAAACTGTCGGCATGCTGGCAGAGCTTGCACAATCTTATCCGGTTGTGCAGGAAACGTTTCAAGAAGCAAGTGACGTACTGGGTTACGATCTTTGGCAACTTGTCCAACAGGGACCTGCTGAAGCACTAAACCAGACTGATAAAACGCAACCGGCTTTATTAACCGCTTCTGTTGCTATCTGGCGGATCTGGGCTGAAAATAAGGGTCCGAAACCTGCTGTTATTGCAGGACACAGCCTGGGCGAATACTCTGCTTTAGTCTGCGCTGGCGTGATTGCTTTTAAAGATGCGGTTAAATTAGTTGAATTACGTGGACAACTGATGCAGCAGGCCGTTCCTGCAGGAACGGGCGCAATGTCTGCAATTATTGGCTTAGATAACGATAAAATTGCTGAGTGTTGTTTACAAGCAGCACAGGGGCAAGTTGTTTCACCGGTTAACTTTAATTCACCGGGTCAAGTTGTTATTGCCGGTAATAAAGAAGCCGTTGAGCGTGCCGGTCTGTTATTAAAAGAAGCTGGTGCAAAACGTGTAATGCCTTTACCTGTAAGCGTGCCTTCACATTGTGCATTAATGAAACCTGCCGCAGAAAAACTGGCCGTTGCATTACAGTCGATTACGTTTAATTCGCCTGAAATCGCGGTGATTAATAACGTCGATGTGATCGCCGAAACTGACGCTGAAAAAATTAAAGATGCCCTTGTCCGTCAACTATTTTGCCCGGTACGCTGGACTGAGATTGTAGAAAAAATGGCAGCTGACGGTATCACCATTCAAGTTGAAGCCGGTCCCGGCAAAGTATTAAGTGGTTTAGTTCGTCGTATTGATAAAGCTTTCACGGCTCAAGCTATTAATGATATCGCGACACTGGAAAGTGCATTAAGTGCAGTTAAAGGAGAATAATAATGAGCATGCAGGATAAAGTTGTATTAGTAACAGGTGCCAGTCGTGGTATCGGCCGTGCGATTGCGGAGCATTTCGCTGCATTAGGCGCGACTGTTTTGGGTACTGCAACCAGTGAAAATGGTGCAAATGCAATCAGTGATTACCTTGGTGAAGCTGGAAAAGGTTTTGTGTTAAATGTGACGGATAACGATTCAATCGCAACTCTTTTTGATAACATTAAAGAACAATATGGCGTAGTGGACGTATTGGTTAATAATGCTGGTATTACGCGAGATAATTTATTAATGCGTATGAAAGATGATGAGTGGAATGACATTATCGAAACGAATCTGACGCCTATTTTCAAAATGAGCAAAGCCGTATTGCGCCAGATGATGAAAAAACGTCAAGGACGTATTATTAATGTCGGTTCGGTTGTCGGCACAATGGGTAATGCCGGTCAGGCAAATTATGCAGCAGCTAAAGCGGGTGTGATTGGTTTTACTAAATCATTAGCCCGTGAAGTTGCCAGCCGTGGTATTACCGTTAATACTGTAGCACCTGGTTTTATTGAAACGGATATGACCAAAGCGTTAACCGATGAGCAACGTGCATCGACCTTATCTGCTGTACCAGCCGGTCGTCTTGGCGACCCGAAAGAGATTGCAGCAACTGTTGCATTTTTAGCCTCTGAAGGTGCTGCTTACATCAACGGTGAGACGATTCATGTCAATGGCGGCATGTACATGGTCTGATCTTGACCATAAATTTAGAGATAAAGTTAAAAAACATTGGGAATTTAATCAAATTTTGATTACTATCCTAAAAAATAAATTTGAACTAGTGATACACTATTTTTAATTAAACGTAATAGCATAAACTATTACTAATAGCGCAATTGCGTAATACACAAAGGAAATAAAATATGAGCAATATCGAAGAACGCGTAAGAAACATCATCGTTGAACAACTTGGTGTTCAACTAGACGAAGTTAAAAACGAAGCTTCTTTCGTTGACGATCTAGGTGCAGATTCTTTAGATACCGTTGAGCTTGTAATGGCTCTTGAAGAAGAGTTCGATACGGAAATCCCTGATGAAGAAGCAGAAAAAATTACAACTGTTCAATCAGCTATCGACTACGTTGTTAATAACGGTTAATTCTTATTTCTGAATGATAAACCATTTCAAAAGGCGGTCAGAAGACCGCCTTTTGTATTTATTAAGCTCTATTAAAAACACGATTATACTAACTAAATGAGCACTTAAATTTACTTCCGATGATTTTGGATGAGTATTTATTTAGTCTAATTTATATTTATTAGGAGAAGTTGTAATGTCAAAGCGAAGAGTCGTTATTACCGGTTTAGGGATGATCACACCGGTAGGTAACTCGGTTGAACAGTCCTGGGAAAATGTTAAATCAGGTCAAAGTGGGATCTCAAATATTGAGCATTTTGATACCGAGCTGTTTTCTACAAAATTTGCAGGCTTGATCAAAGATTTTAATGTTGAAGAGTACATGCCGCGTAAAGAGGCACGTAAAATGGATCTATTTATTCAATATGGTGTTGCTGCTGCTGAGCAGGCATTCCAAGATTCAGGTATCGTAGTTACCGAAGAAAATGCTGAGCGCATCGGTGTTGCGATCGGTTCAGGCATTGGTGGTTTAGGCCTAATTGAGCAAAACAAAGACAGTTTTGCTAAAAGTGGTCCGCGTAAGATAAGCCCGTTTTTTGTACCATCTACTATTATCAATATGATTTCCGGTCACGTATCAATCAATAAAGGTCTGAAAGGGCCGAATATTGCCGTTACTACTGCATGTACAACCGGTACTCACAGCATCGGTCTGGGCGCGCGTATGATTCAATACGGAGAAGCGGATATGATGTTCGTTGGTGGGGCAGAAAAAGCCTCAACCGAATTAGGTATGGGCGGCTTTGGCGCTGCACGTGCTTTATCAACCCGTAATGATTCACCGCAAACGGCAAGCCGCCCTTGGGATAAAGACCGTGATGGTTTTGTACTTGGCGATGGCGCAGGGGTGCTGGTTTTAGAAGAGTATGAACACGCTAAAGCACGTGGCGCAAAAATTTATGCTGAATTTGTCGGCTTTGGTATGAGTGGGGATGCTTATCATATGACGTCACCACCAGCTGATGGTGCAGGCGCTGCCGCGTCAATGAAAAATGCAATTAAAGATGCGAAAATTGAAGCCAAAGATATTCAATATATTAATGCTCATGGTACCTCTACGCTAGCTGGCGATATCGCCGAAACTCAAGCGGTAAAAAGTATTTGGGGCGATGCCGCGAAAGATGTGATGATGAGTTCAACCAAATCAATGACCGGGCATTTGTTAGGGGCTGCAGGTGCAATTGAAGCTGTTTTTAGTGTCTTGGCTTTACGAGATCAAGTTGCTCCGCCCACCATTAACCTGGACAATCCGGATGAAGGTTGTGATTTGGATTACGTGACAGATGGAAAAGCCCGTCCGGCTAATCTTGAGTATGTGTTATCCAACTCATTTGGTTTCGGTGGTACAAATGGTTCGTTGATTTTTAAACGTATCTAGTCTTATCAAATCAAGTTAAAATAGGAACCCGATTTTAAAATCGGGTTTTTTTTAACTTTTGATCTGGGTAAATATCTAATCGACCTTGCTCTCATCCATTTTTCCGGCACAATATTGGATTATTTACTTACCTGAATTGGCATTATAGAACTGAATTTATGTTAATAAACGGAATCGAATCGACAACCATTGCTGCAAATGACCGCGGCTTAGCTTACGGGGATGGCCTGTTTTCAACAATAAAAGTTGAGCATGGTGTTGCTCAATTATGGGATTATCACCTGCAGAGGTTACAATCAGGTGCGCAGAAACTTTTTTTCCCTGAGGTTGATTGGTCAACACTTTCTGATGAACTTAATTGTCAGGCTAAGCGTCTTGCCGGGCAGCAGTATGCCGTTATTAAAGTGATTTTAACGCGCGGCTCAGGTGGACGAGGTTATAGTGCTCAGGGATGCCATGCACCGCAGCGTATTTTATCTGTCCATGCTTACCCTGATTTTTATCAGCAATGGCAAAGAGAGGGAATTAAGGTCATTCAATGTCAGCAACAATTGGCCATTAACCGGGAATTGGCGGGTTTAAAAACGTTAAATCGTTTAGAGCAGGTCTTAATCAAACATGAACTGGAATCACAGCGGGCAGTTGAAGGTATTGTTTGTGATAATGACGGTTATGTCATTGAAGCCTGCAGCGCAAACATTTTTATTTATATGAACAATCAGTGGGTGACACCCAAACTTGATGGTTGTGGAGTGTTGGGGGTCAAACGCCGGCAGATTATAGAATTATCCGCGCTGGCGGGGCAACCTGTTACTGAAATGCAGATAACGACGAATGATCTGTTAAACGCCCAGGCTGTTTTTCTATGCAATGCATTGATGGGAATTGTACCGGTGCTCGCATATCAATCGCACTGCTATGGCAAATCTGCTTTTACACATATAAAAAAGTTACAGACACTGATAGAAAAAGGAAACCTGCTTAATGGCGAGTAAAAAAGTTCGTATTGCCCTGTGTTTTTTGATCACCCTGATAATAGGGAGCCTTTTTTGGGCGCAGCACAAATTAGACAGTTATCTCAACACAACTCGCGTTGAGCAGACCATGTTATTCACTGTTGATAGCGGTAGTCATTACTCCCGTTTAGGTAATACGCTGTTAACTGCAAAAATTATTCCTGACTTGAGCTGGTGGAAAGCACTGGGTAAGTTGCATCCAGAATTAACGCGTATCAAATCAGGTACCTACCAGTTTAAACAGGGTTTTACCTTAAAAGATATTCTGATCACTATTAACACGGGTATTGAATATCAATTTAGTATTACCTTTGTCGAAGGCGGTACTTTTAATGAGTGGCTGCAGATATTACAAAACGCCCCATATATTAAACCATTGCAGGAAGGCGAGCAGCAAATAGCCGAGCGTCTTGGTAGCCCGCATGAAAAACTGGAGGGGTTACTATTTCCTGAAACCTATCATTATACTGCCGGTATGAGTGCTTATCAGTTGATTGAAAAGTCTTATCAGCATCAGCAACATCTGATGGAAAAATTATGGGCTGAAAGGGATAAAGATCTGCCTTTTAAAACGCTTTATGAGGCACTGATTATGGCATCCATCGTGGAAAAAGAGAGCGGGTTATCTGAAGATCGCGACAAAATAGCATCGGTCTTTGTTAATCGTATGCGCATTGGAATGCGCTTACAAACCGATCCGACCGTGATTTATGGTATGGGGGATCGCTATGACGGGCGTATTCGCAGTAAAGACCTGATTGAGGACACCGTTTATAATACCTACCGTATTGATGGTTTGCCGCCGACACCGATCGCCATGCCAAGTGAAGCTGCGTTACATGCAACGCTGCACCCGGCAGCAACAAAGTATTTGTACTTCGTGAGTAAAGGTGACGGCACCTCCTATTTCTCTAAGAATCTTCAAGAGCACAACCAAGCTGTGCGAAAATATATTTTAGGAAAGTAACTATTATGCCTGTTTCAGCAACATCAGCTTCAGAAAAGTTAGCGGGTAAATTTATTGTTATAGAGGGCCTGGAAGGCGCGGGGAAAAGTACCGCTATCGTTTATATCAAAAAATGGCTATTTTTACAGAATATAGCTACAGATAATGTTGTCTATACACGCGAACCTGGCGGTACTGTGCTGGCTGAAAAAATGCGTGATATTGTCAAACAGGAGGTTCCCGGTGAAAGACTGCAGGACAAAGCGGAGCTGTTATTAATGTATGCGGCACGTGTGCAATTAGTTGAGCATATTATTAAACCGGCACTTGGCGCGGGGAAAATAGTGGTAGGTGATCGCCATAACATGTCATCATTAGCCTATCAAGGCGGTGGTCGGGGCATTGATTTACAGTTAATTAACGAGATAAAACAGATTGCATTGGGCGACTTTAAAGCTGACCTGACGCTGTATCTGGATATTGACCCTGAACTGGGTTTAAGTCGTGCAAGAGGACGCGGTGAGTTAGATCGCATTGAGCGTCAGGCGATCGATTTTTTCCAGCGTACACGAGGCGTTTTCCATGTATTAGTGGCGCAGGATGACGACGCAATCTCCATTGATGCCAGCGAATCCCCCGAGTTGGTTGAACAGGCTGTTTTTTCTGCTCTCGATAAATGGTTAGCGAGCCTTGCCTGATATGACCTCAGCCGAGCATACAGTTACGCTTACAACGCCTTGGTTAACTCCGCTATTAGCGCAGCTGACAGAAACTTATCAAAGTGGGCGGTTCGCACATGGTTTATTATTTACCGGTTGTGCCGGGGTCGGTAAATTTATACTTGCCCGGCACCTTGCGAAGTATCTTTTGTGCAGTAATAAACAGGAAGGAGCCTGTAACCAGTGCCATTCCTGTCTACTTTTTGAGGCGCAAAACCATCTGGATTTTCATCTGTTGCAAAATGAAGATAATAAAGCGATCGGTATTGAACAGGTAAGAAACTTAATCGGGATACTTAATGAGCGTCCTAACTTAGGGGACAATAAAGTTGTTATTATTAAAAATGCCAATTTATTGACCAAAGCTGCCGCCAATGCCCTGCTTAAAACCCTGGAAGAGCCGCAGGGTAACAGCTATTTAATTTTGCTTACGCGTACCCATCATCAACTCATGCCGACTTTATTAAGCCGTGTTCAGCATACCCATTTGCACACCCCGGCAGATAGTGACTTGTTGCCCTGGTTAGCTGTGCAGGGTGTTGACGTGCCGGATAAGGGCTTATTACGTCTGTTGCAAAACAGTCCTTTTGCCTTATTAAGTCACTTGCAAAGTGTGCAGGATACAACCGGGCAGGACGAAAGGCGAAACTGCGTAGAAGGTTTATTTTATCTGCTTAATAACCCTGAAACTGTATTTACCTTCAGTCAATTTCTGGCAGAGCAGGCAGGACAGCGCTTGTTATTACTTTTTCATCTGTTACATGATTTACACAAATTAAAGTTAGCGGATTGCCTGACCGGAAATGCACATGCGTTAGAAAGTGATGCGGTATATGCCTTTGCTTATCCGCAATTACAGATTTGGAAAAACCAGATAAGCCTGAAAGATCTGCGTTATTTAAGCGCTGAATTATTACAAACTCGAAATTTGTTAATTGAGCACTCTGCTTTAAAGAAAGAACTGTTGATTAATGCACTGTTAATTAAAATCAAAAACCAATTTAAGTGATTTTTCACCACAGCACAGCTTAATGCTGATCGCGCAGTCAACTATTTTCACCAAGTGAATAGATTAAGGATATAAGCATGTTAGTAGATTCACATTGTCATCTGGATCGTTTAGATTATAAAAATAAACATAAAGATTTAGCCGAGGTTGTTAATAAAGCCAAAGCGCAGGGTATAAATCACTTTTTAAGTGTCTGCGTGACCTTAAAAGATTATCCCGCCATGGCTGAAATGATTGCGCCCTTTAAGGAGATATTCAGCTCCTGTGGTGTACACCCACTGTATCAGGATGAAATTGTTGATGAGGCTTTGTTGCTGGAATATGCTCAGCATAAGCAGGTAGTGGCGATCGGTGAGATGGGCTTGGATTTTTTCTATTCACCGGAGAACAAAGCGGAGCAGGAAGCCTCTTTTAGAAGCCAGATCCGCGTGGCAAAAAAGGTCAATAAACCGCTGATTGTACATACCCGTGATGCCCGTGAAGCGACTCTGGAGATTTTACGTAGTGAGGGGGCGGATCAGGTCGGCGGTGTGCTGCACTGTTTTACTGAATCACTAGAAATGGCACAAGCGGCGATGGAGATGGGGTTTTATATTTCAGTTTCAGGGATTGTTACTTTTAAAAGTGCCAAAGAGTTACAGGCCGTTATTAAAGAGATACCTTTAGACAGATTATTGGTAGAAACCGATGCCCCTTATTTAGCGCCCGTTCCACATCGGGGACAGGAAAACGAGCCGGCTTATACCCGTGATGTTGCCAAGTTTGTGGCAAATTTAAAAGGTGTCAGCCTGGAGGAGTTAGCCGCTGCGACAACAGCTAACTTTTTCAGATTGTTTGTTCATGCCAATCAACAGCAGAAAATTATTTAGAAATATCAATAACAAGCGCTTGATAAGGCGCTAATTTTAGCTTATCAAGTGACACTGGGTGCTGCTGGTAATTGTTTAGGATAATTTTATTAATCTCGCCATCGAAGCTTCTGGTTAATGATTGTTTGCTGAAATTAGCTATCACCAATATTATTTGACCGTGATATAAACGTAAATAAGCATATACTTCAGGATCCTCTTTATCGAGCAGCTGATATTTTCCATAAGTGATAAGTTCACCATATTGTGCTGATTTTCGCAGAGCAATCAGTTTTCGGTAATAATGGAAGATGGAATTATCATTATCCCTTTCAGCCTGAGCATTCACTTGTGCCTGATTATTATTAAGCGCCAGCCACGGAGTGCCGGTTGTAAATCCGGCACTGACACTATTATCCCACTGCATCGGCAGACGGGCATGATCCCGGGAAAAGTAGTTAAGAAAATCCAGAGCCTGCTTAGCGCTACGGCCGCTGGCTAATATTTTCTGATAATGGAACTTCGCCATCAGATCATTAAACTGACTAATATCGGTAAAGGTTTTATTGGTCATGCCAAGCTCTTCACCCTGATAAACATAGGGCGTGCCGCTCATGAGATGGGTTACCGTGCCCAGCATTTTGGCGCTGATGGTGCGGTATTCTTGGCTATCACAGCCATAGCGGGAAACCGTACGTGGTTGATCGTGGTTGCTCCAGTACAAGCTGTTCCAGCCTTTCTGGTAGAGATCATTCTGCCAGCGGCTCATTATCTCTTTATATTTCACTAAGTCAAAAGGCCTTCTGACAGCGTTATGCTCCTCCCTATCAATGCTCATATGTTCAAAATGGAAGATCATGCTCACTTCATGCCTGTCTGGATGAGAGTAGTAACGGCCATCTAAAGTGGTGGTAAAAGGTGTTTCGGCGACCGTCATCACATCATAGTGGGACAGTACTTTTTTATCTATTTCACGAAGGTATTGATGACACAATAGATTATTTGCCCAGTGCTCCCACCCCGCGACCCCTTCATCAAAGATGGTGGCATCGGGAAAATCCGAGGGTTTGCCAATCATATTGATCACATCCATGCGGAAGCCGCCAATCCCTTTTTTCAGCCAGAAGTGTAAGACATCATGAATCGCTGCACGCACTTCGGGATTTGCCCAGTTTAAATCGGGCTGTTTTTTACTGAAAAGATGCAGGTAATATTGGTTGCTGTTGTTATCCAACTCCCAGGCTTTTGGCGTAAAGAAGGATTCCCAATTGTTGGGTTCACTGCCATCGGGTTTAGGGTCTTTCCAGATATACCAATCCCGTTTAGGGTTATCTAAACTGCTTTTTGATTCAATAAACCAGGGGTGTTCATCGGAGGTATGATTAACCACCAGATCCATCAGGATCTTAATATCGCGTTTTTTCGCTTCGGCGATCAATAACTCCATGTCGGCCATGGTGCCGTATTCCGATGCAATTTGGTAATAATCGGAAATATCGTAGCCGTTATCATCCATAGGAGACTGGTTAACCGGGCTGAGCCAGATAATATTGGCACCTAGTGCTTGAATGTGATCGAGTTTGGCGATAATACCTTTGATATCACCTACACCATCCCCGCTGCTATCCTTAAAGCTACGTGGGTAAATCTGATAAACCACGCAGTTATGCCACCACTTTTTTTCTAATTTATCCATTGTCCTGTTCCCTGTCTATTAACTCATTTTTGGTTAAATAATGATAGGTCAAAACGATCACTCTATCATCCATCGTCAGCATATTAATGTGTTGCTGCTATGTTCAACGGGAAAACTGCTAGAGACAAAATGGAGGTGCTGAAAGTGGATCACTAACTGCGATCTCAACTGCATTATTGGCATATAAACAGGCGCTATTGAATATATAGCATACACTTTATGATGTTGAAAAATAAAGTGAGTTATTGCTATTTGAACGTTTAAAAATTTAGTTTTTTTTTAGTCGTAATTAAATGGAGTTCAATAAAGATGAAAAGTACAATACTTAATAGCGCGATTGCGCTTGCAATTATCACCTCATCATCAGCTTTTTCGGCTGATTTAAAATATCAACCCGGTAAAGACAAGACCTTTAACTGGGCAAGTTATGAGCAATTTAAAAACGCAGTTGACCTTAAAGGTCAGGTACTGACGATAAAAGGTCCATGGTTGGGCGCTGATAAAGACCTTGCTGAAAGTGTCATTGCTTATTTTGAAGCAGCCACTGGTGCAACTGTCGAATATGCAGGTTCAGATTCATTTGAGCAGCAAATAGTCATTGATGTGCAGGCGGGCAGTGCGCCTAATCTTGCCATTTTTCCTCAACCTGGTTTGGCCGCGGATCTGGCATCAAAAGGCTTTTTATCACCACTGAGTGCCGACACTGAAAAATGGGTGAAAGATAATTATGCGGCGGGATCTTCATGGGTTGATTTAGGCACCTTTGCCGATAAACAGGGTAAAAAGCACTTATTTGGCTTCTTTTATAAAGTAGATTTGAAATCACTCGTTTGGTATATCCCTGAAAACTTTGAAGATTCAGGCTATAAAGTGCCTAACAGCATGGAAGAGCTAAAAGCGTTGACCAAGCAAATTGTTGCCGATGGCGGTACGCCTTGGTGCATCGGCCTTGGCAGTGGTGCAGCAACGGGCTGGCCTGCTACCGATTGGGTTGAAGATTTAATGTTAAGAACACAATCACCAGCAGATTATGACCGTTGGGTTAGTAATGATCTGAAATTTAACGATCCCAAAGTGGTTCAAGCGATTGATGAGTTTGGTTGGTTTGTGCTCAATGATAAATTTGTTGATGGTGGCTCGCGCGCAGCTGCAACGTCAGACTTCCGTGAAAGTCCTCTTGGCCTGTTTAGCTCTCCGCCGAAATGTTATATGCACAGACAAGCTTCATTTATTCCAAGTTTCTTCCCTAAAGGAACGAAATTGGGCGTCGACGCAGACTTCTTCTACTTCCCTGCATATGCTTCTAAAGACTTAGGTAAACCTGTTCTTGGTGCGGGAACATTGTGGGGCATCACCAAAGACTCTGCAGCGGCACAAGCCTTTATTCGTTTCTTGCAGACGCCAATAGCGCATGAAATCTGGATGGCGCAATCAGGCTTCTTAACCCCTTATAAAAGCGTTAATAGCAATGCTTATGCTAATGACACGCTAAAAAAACAGGGTAAAATTTTACTCGATGCAACCACTTTCCGTTTCGATGGCTCTGACTTAATGCCGGGGAAAATTGGCGCGGGTGCCTTTTGGACCGGGATGGTTGATTACTCGGGTGGAAAATCAGCCAAAGAGGTAAGCGATTATATTCAGACAACTTGGGATGCGCTTAAATAACGCTTCTCTTTGTAAGCCGGTGTTACGCCGGCTTACGTTTCTGTATTGAAATATGAGTGAGGTTCACGCAATGGAACAACTATATTACTCCCTGATTGTTATGTTACTTGGTGTTTTGGGTTGTGTTTTTTACTTTGTGTGTAGCAACTGGTTGCTGATCATAATATTCCCAATTAAGCATGTGTCGATAGATAAAATGGCAAAAAACATCCGCACAGCGGCGGCCATTCGGCCTTGGCTCTTTTTAGGGCCTGCGCTGTTTTTTTTAGGTTTATATCTTGTTTACCCTGTTTTTGATTCCGTTTTTCTCTCATTACATGGCAGAAATGGCGAAAACTTTGTGGGATTGGATAACTATCAATGGCTACTTAACGATAACGAATTTCGGGAGAGTTTAACTAACAACGTATTGTGGTTGTTAATTGTACCGGCTTTATCTACTTTTTTTGGTTTGGTTATTGCAGCGTTAACGGATCGTATTCGTTGGGGAAATATAGCTAAAAGTCTTATCTTTATGCCGATGGCCATCTCCTTTATTGGCGCTTCTATTATTTGGAAATTCGTGTATGACTACCGTGCGGAAGGATCTGAGCAAATTGGTCTGCTCAATGCGCTGGTTGAATACTTTGGCGGCACACCACAGGCTTGGATCACTATCCCTTTTTGGAATGATATTTTATTAATGGTGATCCTCATTTGGATTCAAACCGGGTTCGCGATGGTTATTTTATCGGCAGCATTACGAGGTATTCCCGAAGAAACCGTCGAGGCAGCGCTATTGGATGGCGCCAATGGCGTGCAAATTTTCTTTAAAATCATGGTGCCACAAATTTGGGGATCGATTGCGGTGGTGTGGACCACTATTACTATTTTAGTACTTAAAGTCTTTGATATTGTATTGGCCATGACCAATGGTCAGTGGGACACTCAGGTACTGGCTAATATGATGTTTGATTGGATGTTTAGGGGCGGCGGTGACTTTGGCCGTGGTGCAGCGATTGCAGTTATTATTATGATCGCAGTTATTCCGGTAATGGTGTGGAATGTTAAACAAGCCAATGCACAAATGGAGGGGCGTTAATTATGGCGAACCATCAAAGTTCGAATAAATCGTTATCTAAACGTCTCATGTTAAGCCTCAATCAGCTAAGACGTTCTCCTCTGATGTTATTGGTGCATTTATCCGTTCTACTGCTGGTCATATTATGGACGTTGCCAACAGCTGGTTTGTTAATCTCCTCATTTCGCGATAAAGATCAACTTGCCGTGAGCGGCTGGTGGACGGCACTTTCTTCATCAGAGCAAAATATAATCGCCAGAACAGTGGCTCCGGATCAACAAACATTACTTGATGGTCAATATGTTTTAACGGGGGAGATCAATGATTTTAATAAAGAAGATTCGATTTTAAGATTCGGTTGGCAATCGCGGGAGCCTGAAGCTTATCAAGTTGGCTCGATTGCAGAGATGGGAGATGGCGGTACGTTAAGAGTTGAAAGTGATGGTAAATACACTATGACTTCATTAACCCCTTTTAGCGGCAGTCGTGGCAAACGTATATTTTACACCGCATTGGCGTCGCCTAAATTCTCTCTCGGG
>JBATHQ010000640.1:0-2419 GCA_049667005.1 Psychromonas sp. | reverse complement strand
CGACGATGACGAAGTCCACGGTAACAACCAAGGTCCATAAGACGTTTGATGTTCATAGAAACTTCACGACGTAAATCACCTTCAACGGTGAACGTAGCTACTTCTGTACGAAGAGCTTCGATTTGTGATTCGTCCAGATCTTTCAGTTTAGCTGATTCTGCGATGCCGGCTGCTGCACAGATAATCTGTGAGCGAGTTTTGCCGATACCGAAAATTGCAGTTAATGCAATCACAGCGTGCTTATGATCAGGAACGTTAATGCCAGCGATACGGGCCACTATGCACTCCTTAAAAGTAAATGAATCATTTGCGAAAAGCCCGGTAGGATACTCGGCAAATGAAAAAAGAAAAATATAGTTTAGCGATTAATGACGCTTAAACTATTGGGATCCAAAATCGATCTTAGCCTTGACGTTGTTTGTGTTTTGGCTCTACGCAGATAACTCGCACAACACCGTGGCGCTTGATAACTTTGCAGTTACGACAGATTTTTTTAACGGATGCACGAACTTTCATTGCAACACTCCGAAATAATATGTTTATGATTTTTTAAGTAACCACGAACACGGAATTAAATTTATTAAGATAACCATAACCATAATTTGTTAGCTTTATTGCTATTAAACAAAAAAGTTTAACCAATGATCATGGCGCAATAATATAGCAAATATTAAATATTTATACGAGTAATAATTGCTTGAAGATGCTTAATATAAGTCAGATTAGATAAAATAAGCCGTAAGGGGTTATTTATATTCTGGATAATCGGTTTATTGTCTGCCTGATGCAGGATAAACGCCATAAAAAAATGGTAACGCAATTAAATTGCTAAGGGATCTGTTTTGATCAGATATGATACAGTTTCAGCACAGTAGTTTGAACAATTTTGGATTAATAATGAAAGAATTAAAACAACAGTTAACCTTTATTATGGAGTTGGATCGTTTAAAGGCGGTTTATCGTAAGACAATGGTGTTATCCGATGATAACCGTCAGGAAAACAGTGCTGAGCACAGTTGGCATATTTCCATGGTAGCGAATGTTTTACATCAATATGCCCAGGAGCCGGTTAATATAAACCGGGTTGTGAGCATGCTGCTTATCCATGATATTGTTGAAATTGATGCTGGAGATACCTTTGCCTTTGCCGCACAGCAGGATCTGGATGCACAGGTGGAACAGGAGTTGAAGGCCGCAAATCGTCTATTTGGTTTATTACCGGAAAGACAATTTCAGTTGTTTCAAACCTTATGGTTGGAGTTTGAGCAGGCAGAAAGCGCCGATGCCCGGTTTGCGAAAGCGATGGATTGTATCTTACCGTTGATTCAGAATATGGCTAATCAAGGTGGTAGTTGGGCGAAACACCAAGTTAAAAAAGATCAAGTGCTTAAACGTAATCAGTATCTGCAGGATTTAGCGCCAAAATTATGGGATTATGCTTGCTCGGAGATTGATTTAGCTGTTGAGAAGGGCTGGTTAAGCCATTAATCACTGGTAGCGAGCTTCGAGCTACGAAGTTCGTAGCTCGAAAAAACCGGATTAATCATCTTCCCGTGTTAAATACCGTGTAAAACTTAGGAAGGTTATTTACTGAGGGTTTCATCACGTACAAATTTAATCTCCTCAAAACCCATTTTCGCAAATTCAGTCTGGCGAAAGTTTTTCACTATACCCTGACCGCGGCAACTCATTTCCAGCTGTTTCTCCATGTTCAGAAAGCTTTTTAAATCGATCCCTTCAGCATCTGCGGCTGCTTCATAGACGTCATGAAACTGATTATATGAAAACAGAATAGTTTTGCGCTTGCCTTTAAAAACATATGTTACTTGTCTGGCCATTTTTTTTACCCTAATTTTGAAGCAATTATTTTATATATGAGTTTACGTATCTGATAAACACTCAAGCAACCAGGCAGAGATATCGTTAATTTGTTCAGCGCAAACAGCATGTCCTATTGTATAGCTTTTATAACTGGGTTGAAATCCCATTTCACTGAGCGTTTGCAATGCCTGCTCGCCGAGGATTGGGCTGACCACCTGATCTAAACTGCCATGCATGATAGCAATATTAATGGCACTATTGGCTGGGTTAATCTCAATACTGTTTTTGCTGGCAAAATAGGTCGACATCACCAGCAAACCGGCCAGAGGTTTTGGATAAGTCAGTGCTGCTTGAAAAGCAACTGCGCCGCCCTGAGAAAAACCGGCAATAACAATTCTATTGGCGCAGATACCTCGCTCAATTTCGCGATCTATTAATGCCTGAATTTTTACCGCAGAGGCATGCAAATGTGATAAGTCAACCTTACGTTCAATGCTGCGATCTAAGATGTCGTACCAGGCCGGCATGATATAACCGCCATTGATGGTGACCGGAATCGACGGCGAGTTCGGAAATACAAAACGAATTGCACTGTTTT
>JBATHQ010000639.1:0-1849 GCA_049667005.1 Psychromonas sp. | reverse complement strand
GCCCATGCCCATAACATTGCCCAACGTAACTTCAGTCAAAATCTGACCCTGCCGAAAACCGCGGAACTTAAAAAAGTGGTAGAAGCGGTTAATGCGATGTCCGGACAATTAAAATTAGTTTTTAACTCGCTCGATGATCAGGTGAATGTATTAAAAAATGAAAAATTATTTGATGCTGTTTCACAACTGCCCAATAGAACGCATTTAACCGGACAATTAAATAGCTGGCTCAATGATCCGGACATGGGGGCATTATTATTAGCTAAATTCGACTGGTTGGATGAAATTCACAGTAAATTTGGTTATCAGATGCGCGATCAAACCATCAAAATTCTGGCTGACAAATTGCGCGAAAATTTACCGCCAAGTTTTATTGCCCGTATATCGAACACGGAGTTTGCCTTTCTGATTACGGATGCCGACAATAATGAGATAAGCCATTATTTACAGCTGTTAATCCGTTTAATCAACCAGGAGATAGTGAATGCGGGTTGTGTCCCCAACCGCGATTATGCTATCGGCGTAAGTGCCAGAACGGCTGATGTCAGCCGTGTGGAATTGTTATCCCAGGCGGATAAAGCTCTGCAGAAAGCGCTGTCAGAAAATCGCATTAGCAGATGGTTTCAGGAAAATGTGGAGCAGGAGTTTACTCAGGAAGAGTGGCGTGCTCGCCTGGAAAAAGCGATTACCAACAATCAGTTTACCTTCCAATGGCAGTCCGTACATATGATGGGCAGCGATCGTGTTATGCAGCGTGAGATCTATTGTCGGTTACAGTTCGATGACAAGAACACCCGCGCGGCCGAATTTATGCCTTACGTAGAACGTTTAGGATTAGGCCATCAGCTTGATAGATGCATATTAGAAACTATTATTGCTGACAAAAAACTAAGCGTGAATAAAGAACCCGTGGCGGTGAATCTGACCCGCGACAGTATCGTCAATCACGAATTTCATAGCTGGTTAAAGGTATTTTTGACTGCTATTGCGGATCCGCATCTTATTCAATTTGAGTTGCCGGAAGCGGGCATCACAAACTGTCTGGATGAGGCGGCGGCTCTCTCTACCATTATAAAAAATGGCGGGGCGCAATTTGGTATAGATCATTACGGTAACCAGTTAGAATCTTTAGCATACCTGCAGTTGTTAAAACCGGATTATGTAAAATTGGATATCTCTTTGTCCGCTTATGAAAGCGACGAGGAACAGGATGGTCTGCAAAATATGGAGCTTTGCCGAGCATTAGTTAATATCGCCCACGGTTTAGATATTAAAGTAGTGATCACTGGTATCGAAGATGAGTTGCATCTGCACAAGGTGAAAGGGCTGCAGATTGAAGGCTATCAGGGATATATCTCTGCGCCTGTTGCTATCTGATTTTTTCCCCTTAAAAACCGCTGTGAAAAAACTGAGGTCAGTCAGCCTCAGTTTTTTCATCTAGAACTCCGCATAAAAAATTTCTCCTCTACAGATTTGCAATTTGTGCTAATATCGACAGCAATTTTATTAATAGCATTTCGCTTAATTAAATCGACATAAAATTGCCCCGTAAAAATTGATGATAACACCCTTGTTTTATTAATTTTCACTAAGCAGAGTTGATTAGAGATTTATGTATAAGATCTTAAAAATTAACGAATAATGAACAAGGGCAGTGCAGACATGATCCCAAACTTATCTTATCAAGAGAATATTAAACAAGATTACTTCGCATTTTTAACTGCGTTAAGTGCAACAAACTATTCAGGTGAAATAGAAAAAAGTTACGCTAGTCGTCTTGCCGTGGCAACGGATAACAGTGTTTATCAATGTTTGCCGCAGGCGGTTCTCTTTCCCCGCTCAACCCAGG
>JBATHQ010000638.1:0-1762 GCA_049667005.1 Psychromonas sp. | reverse complement strand
TGACACGATTCATCGATTACTTTAATGAGCGGCTGGCAAAACCATTTAAATGGACCTACAAAGGTGAGGCATTGACAGCCTGAACAAAAAGCCGCCATTTTTGCACGGATTTATGATTCGAGGTACTAGATACAGGGCCGCTTTGTGGTATACTTAAGTTATCAAAGCGGTTTTTTAGCCATTTCTGTTTTGATAAGTGTTTCTAGGCGGTTTGGTACCCGCCTTTTCTTTTGTCTTGAATTTGTGTTTTTGTCAATTGACAATGCGTTTGATGGCCCTGGTGGCTTATTGCTTGGTTGATTACAATAGATATTTGGTGTCAGTAATGCAGGGGTGTTGTTTGCAAAGGTTTTTTGGTTACAAATAATCGGGCTGTGGTGTTGTGTATGCAGCACAAAAAGGGCGATCAATAGAGCATACCCATTTCATTGGTTATACCAAACGAAATAATTAAGTGATCAGATTTATCCACTCTCTTTGGCAGAGCGTTTTCACCTGATCTACTTGATGTCTAAAATTATTCCATCCTCGCATGATTTGCTCAACTATATCCTCATAATCTTTGAATGCAAAATTGGCCAAATCATTTTGCCGCAGCCATGACCACACCTGTTCAATCGGATTTAATTCTGGAGAATAAGGTGGAAGATGCATAATTGATAAATTATCAAATGTAATCGCAGTCTTATTTGAATGCCAACTAGCACGATCCATGATAACAATTGCATAACGTCCTTTCGGTGTCGCGTCCGATATTAACTGAAGATGCTTTTGCATCATGTCCATGCTTAAAACAGGACTAATTAACGCTTCTGTTTTCCCTGTTGCAGGACAAACAGCGCCATAGATATGTGCTGATATAAATTGCTGCTGCCTGACAACACTTGGACGACTACCTTTTTTAGCCCATATTCTTGTCGTTGTATTTTGTTGACCAAAACGTGCCTCATCCTGAAACCAGATATCAACAGCATCAAGTGCTACGTGGCCTGGAATAAGGGAAATGACTTCGATTAAGAATTTTTTTTAAAGGTTTCTTGAGCTGCTAAGTCTTGTTTCGGGTGTTTAGAGCGAGAGGTGATCCAAACTATATCCATCTCTTTCATTAAATAATAAACATTTCGAACACTGTAACTCACACCATAAGTTTCTTTTATGTAATTTAGAATATCTTTCCCCATTAAACGGCCCCCTTGAGGCTTGACTGCATGTGAAAGAACATAATTTTTAAGTGCTAATTTTTCTGATTCATTTAAAAGAGGAGGACGTCCAGTCGCTCGTTTTAATGCTAATCCATCAAATCCATGAGATAAATAGATTGAAACCCACTCATTGACAAGACGACGGCTAACCTTAAGAGTCCTTGCGATAAAAGCGCGAGAATCGCCTTCATTAAATTTTTGCACAGCCAAATAGCGTAGCTTAAGACTTGCATTGTTCGTGTATGGGATTAATTGTTTTTTCAAAAAAATGAACCGGTTTTTGACTGATTTGAAAAGTATACCACACATGATCACATATTTATTTCTTTTGGTATTATTTAATGCAGGATCAAGCCTGATTGATTTTATCTACTGCAATCTGTTTATGAGTCAGTGTACGAGTCTTAATTTTTACACATTTATTGTACTTGCTGGCTGTTGATACTGAACGCTCGAGTAGCTTGCGACAACCTCGCTTCAGGGGCTATATTTGTGATTACACTGCCACTTCATAGAAAGTCCTTGTGGTTGTTGGCCACACTAGGCGGCTAGCTCTTCGC
>JBATHQ010000637.1:0-2280 GCA_049667005.1 Psychromonas sp. | reverse complement strand
CTTGTTCATCCGGAAAAGCTGGATCAACAAACACGCCAATCGATTGCAGACCTTAGCAGTGCTTTCGCGGACCCAGTAGACTTTTTCGTAAAAACGCTCTCTGAAGGTGTAGCCACCATTGCCGCTGCCGTTTATCCAAAGCCCTGCGTGTTACGTATGAGCGACTTCAAGAGCAACGAATACGCTACATTATTGGGCGGAAAGCCCTTTGAGCCGGTCGAGTCCAACCCGATGATCGGCTTTCGTGGCGCTGCGCGTTACAGTCACCCCGCGTATGCTGAAGGTTTCGGTTTAGAGTGCGCCGCGATGAAACGAGTGCGCGATGAAATGGGCTTTGATAATGTCATTCTAATGATCCCATTCTGCCGCCGGATTGAGGAAGGTGAAAAGACCTTGGCTGTGATGGCCGAAAACGGCCTTAAACGCGGTGACAACGGTTTACAAATCTATGTGATGTGTGAGATCCCCAACAATGTCATTCTGATCGACGAATTTGCTAAACTGTTTGATGGTTTTTCTATCGGTTCTAACGATTTGACCCAACTCACCTTAGGCGTAGACCGGGATTCAGAAATCGTCGCCTTTGATTTTGATGAGCGCGATGCGGGTGTTAAACAGATGATAAAGATGGCGGTTGATGGGGCTCGGCGCAACAAAAGACATTCGGGTATTTGTGGTCAAGCACCGTCAGATTATCCTGAGATAGCTGAGTTCCTGGTCAAGATTGGCATCGATTCAATAAGTCTCACGCCGGATACCGTGTTGAAAACAATCCGGCAAGTAGTCGAACTTGAAAAGCAGATGAATTTGAACAAAGAGTGAAAAAAGCGCTGATTTTGCTGATCATCTTGGACGGTTTTAATGTTGGTTTTTGTCAAGAAAGGGGAGCAGGGTTTTGAGGACAAGGCAAGGTTAATCGATAGGTCAACATGGCCTAGCGTCTTACTAAAACACTTTAAACAAAGAAGGTAAATATGTCTAAAAGTATCAAAGGCACGCAAACAGAAAAAAACTTACTTATTGCGTTTGCAGGTGAGTCACGGGCCAGAAACCAATATACCTATTTTGCAGGAGTGGCCAAAAAAGAAGGGTTAGTGCAGATATCTGCTGTATTTGAAGAAACTGCAAACCAAGAAAAAGAACATGCAAAAAGATTCTTTAAATTTCTAGAAGGTGGCGAACTGGAAATAACAGAAACATTCTCGGCCGGAGTCATAGGTACGACGCTTGAAAATTTAAGAATGGCCGCAGCAGGAGAAAATTACGAATGGGAAGAGATGTATCCTGGCTTTGCAAAAGTAGCCAAAGAGGAAGGGTTTGGGAAAATTGCAGCCGCATTTACCGCCATTGCTGTTGCTGAAAAACAACATTGCAAACGATACACAGCACTTGCTGATAATCTTGAGGACGGAAAAACCTTTAAAAGAGATGAGAAAGTTGTTTGGCGTTGTCGCAATTGTGGCTATATTCATGAGTCAAAAGAAGCGCCAAAGGAATGTCCTGCCTGTATCCACCCGCAAGCATATTTTGAGTTGTTAGGGGAGAACTGGTAGTAACTTTAATAAGTTAGCCGAACTCTTCGAAGAGCAGTTGTTGGCACTTTCTATTGCGCTATCACCTGCTTAATTATTAAAAAATACTGCGCAGGCTGTGTCTTGTATAAAGAACCAACAAACTACTGCAGTTTGTAGCGGAATAATTTTAGGTGGCGCTTTAATACGCAGTCCTATTTTTATCAGTCATTCTGTTACTCTCGTTTACCTGGGTAACAGAATGAGATTGTCATAGATTAAAGGGAGAGCGATATGAAATTTTGTTCTGTTTTAGCACTTAGTTGTTGTCTTACCTTATCTGGGTGTGTCATGGGACCTCGGGGCGGCGGTAGAGTTCCGATTGGTGTAGCCGCTCTGGGCGCAGGTATTGTCATCGGCTCAGTTCTGACCACATTACCACCTCGTCATCAACATGTGAGAGAGGGTATTTATTACTCTGATGGTGTTTATTATCGAGATGCGCCACGTGGCTATATTGTTATAAGACCGCCGCGAGGTGTCAGGGTAGATACTATTCCGTCCAGGCATAAAGTGATCCATTATCAAAACCGTGACTACTTTAAGAGTAAAGGGGTTTGGTATCGTTTTGACCCGAGACGTCGCCAATATCGAGTGGTTGATGGGCCTTTTTAGAAAGCTTTTTTACAGAACTTTGCAGTATCGGGCTTATTACCTGAATATAGGGCACTGGCATAGATACTGCTCACAGCCAATTGAGTAGAAAAAT
>JBATHQ010000636.1:0-2566 GCA_049667005.1 Psychromonas sp. | reverse complement strand
GTGCTAGTGATTATAGAATGATGAAAGGACTGTTATAGGAATCTTTTTGTTTATTATGATGGCATATAGATTGTTCTTTAATGAATCAAAAGCGAGCTGTTCTAGTTCGCTTTTTTGTATCTGCAGTTTAGTCTGTGACTGAAAAACAGTTGTCATTAAAACTATTTCAGCAGCTTATGGCAATCCGTGAAAATATTGCTGCAATCTTGTTTGTTATGCGAATAATGTAGGTAGGTATCTGGTCAACCTCGCTGCTCAATATTAATGATCACTGCGTTTGTTTGCACCTGCTATTGCCTATCTATTATTAACGACTTCATTATTAACTACTTCCACGCCATTCCGAATCATTTATTGATACAAATTTCCATTCATTTTATGAACTGCAAAATTTATTCATTATTTACAATAGAATATTTCAACTAAAGTGCAGTTTTGATGCATAAAATTCCTGCATTTTTATGTTAATATTCTTACATATCATTAACAGTATCCACTACTAGGTAGCTCTATGACAGTTCACGACCGAGGCGCACTTATTAAAGCGCAATTAGAAAAATACATTCTCCTTATTGATGGAGGCATGGGAACGATGATCCAAGCTTACAAATTTGAGGAAGAGGATTACCGTGGTGAGCGTTTTTCTGATTGGTCGTGTGATGTAAAAGGCAACAATGACCTGCTGGTTTTATCGCAACCAGAAGTTATCAGGGATATTCACCGCCAGTATTTAGATGCGGGTGCAGATATCCTTGAAACTAATACCTTCAATGCCACGACTATTGCTATGGCCGATTACCAAATGGAATCGTTATCGGCTGAAATTAATCGTGAAGCCGCCCGATTGGCACGCCAGGTAGCGGATCAAAAAACAGCAGAAACACCTGACCGGCCTCGCTTTGTTGCGGGGGTGTTAGGTCCGACAAATCGTACTTGTTCGATCTCGCCAGATGTAAATGATCCCGCTTTTCGTAATGTCACCTTTGATGAGCTTGTTGTTGCTTATAAAGAATCTACCCATGCTTTAATTGAGGGCGGTGCAGACTTAATTTTAATTGAAACAATTTTTGATACGCTTAACGCCAAAGCTGCCGCTTTTGCAGTCGCAACTGTTTTTGAAGAGTTAGGTTATAAACTACCGGTAATGATCTCTGGCACTATTACCGATGCCTCCGGGCGCACGCTATCAGGGCAAACAACTGAAGCATTTTACAACTCCCTGCGTCATGTGGAGCCAATTTCATTTGGTCTCAACTGTGCACTTGGTCCTAATGAGCTTCGCCAGTATGTGCAAGAGATGTCACGTATTTCTGAAACTTTTGTTTCTGCACATCCTAATGCCGGTTTACCTAACGCATTCGGTGAGTATGATTTAGAAGCCGATGAAATGGCTGAACATATTAAAGAGTGGGCCGAAAGCGGCTTTTTAAACCTAGTGGGCGGCTGTTGTGGTACAACGCCTGAACATATTCGAGCAATGGCCAAGGTGGTTGAAGGTGTCAAACCGCGTGTACTGCCGGAAATAGAGATCGCTTGCCGGTTAAGTGGTTTAGAAGCGTTAACTATCAAAAAAGACTCATTATTTCAAAATGTTGGTGAAAGGACCAATGTCACCGGTTCGGCACGCTTTAAACGTTTGATTAAAGATGAACTATACGATGAAGCATTGGAGGTGGCTCGTCATCAGGTTGAGGCCGGCGCAGATATTATTGATATCAACATGGACGAGGCGATGCTTGATTCATTATATGCGATGAAACGTTTCCTTAATTTGTGTGCTTCTGAACCTGATATATCCAGAGTGCCTATTATGGTCGACTCTTCTAAGTGGGAAATTTTAGAAGAAGGACTGAAATGTGTGCAAGGTAAAGGCATTGTTAATTCGATCAGTATGAAAGAGGGCGTTGATAATTTTATTCACCAGGCTAAATTAATCCGCCGTTATGGTTTTGCTGTGATTGTGATGGCCTTTGATGAAAAAGGTCAGGCAGATACCCGTGAACGTAAATTTGACATCTGTAAGCGTTCATACGATATATTAGTTAATCAGGTTGGTTTCCCGCCGGAAGATATTATTTTCGATCCAAATATTTTTGCTGTCGCCACCGGTATTGAAGAGCATAACAACTATGCTGTTGATTTCATTGAAGCCGTTAAAGATATTAAAGATAATCTTCCACATGCGATGATTTCAGGTGGAGTATCCAATGTTTCATTCTCATTCCGTGGTAATAACCCTGTCCGTGAAGCGATTCATGCAGTGTTTCTTTATTATTGCATCCGTAATGGAATGGATATGGGGATCGTTAATGCCGAGCAATTAGCTATTTATGACGATATTCCTAAAGAGTTAAAGGATGCTGTAGAGGCCGTTGTTTTAAACAAGAGTCCAACCGCAACAGATGATCTGCTTGAACTAGCTGAAAAGTACCGCGATTTCGGCAGTGAAAAAGTGGATGATGTAAAAGTGCTGGAATGGCGCTCTTTACCCGTTAATGAGCGTATAGCACATGCTTTAGTAAAAGGAATTACCGAGTTTATTGAAGAGGACACAGAGCAAGCGCGC
>JBATHQ010000635.1:0-3265 GCA_049667005.1 Psychromonas sp. | reverse complement strand
GTCCACTTTTAGCGGTGACCAGCGGCGCAACCAACGGTTTAGGCTTAGGTTTAATTACCACCGCGGTAATGCTTTTTTCCAGTTTACTGGTGTCACTGTTTCGGCCTTTATTAACGCCGCAAGTGCGCATTCCAGTGTTTGTTTTATTAATTGCAACCTTAGTAACCATCGCCGATCTGGCGATGAATGCCTGGTTACATGAACTGCATAAAGTACTGGGTTTATTTATTCCACTGATTGTGACTAACTGTGCGATTTTAGGACGTGCAGAATCTTATGCCTCAAAAAACCCCTGGTTTCCCTCGGTGGTTGATGGTGTGGCAACGGGGGCTGGATTCACGCTGGCGCTGGTGATACTCGGTGGCGTCCGTGAAGTACTAGGCAGCGGCACACTGTTTGCCAATGCCAGCCTGTTACTCGGAAGTGGTTTTTCAGTGATAGAGCTTACTCCACTGCCTGAATATCGCGGCATGCTATTGATTATTCTACCTTCGGGCGGATTTATTATGCTGGGGTTATTGCTGTCGGGCAAACGTCTGCTCGATGCATACATCAGCGCCAGAAAAGTGCCGCAGGAAACAGACAAGCAGCTTTCATGCAATGCCGACTAACCCCCTCCAGAGAATAGTGAATTAAGAAAGAGTAGTGAATTAAAACATCAGGGTATTACGAAATTGCACCAGGTTAAGGAGATAATATTATGAAATTTAGTGTTGCCTACGCGGCGGGCAGTGCCAGTTTCTGGCAGGAATTGGAATCACCCGAGCCGATTACGGCCGAGCAAGCTATTCGCCGTTCAAAACTGTTAAGCGAGTTTTCGGATCTGGATTTACAAAAATTAAAAATCGGTATTTTCGGTAAAGTTTGCAAAAAAAATCAGGAGATTGCAGAAGGTGATCGTGTTGAACTTTATCTTCCTGTAACAGCAAAAGATCCTGATGAAGACGATGATGATGATGAGGATGAGGACTTTTAAATGTTGCGCGATATTATAGAGATTGATGAAACATTATGTAATGGCTGTGGCGATTGTGTGCCCGCCTGTCATGAGGGAGCCCTGCAGATTATTGATAACAAAGCCCGTCTGATCAGCGATCTTATGTGTGACGGTTTAGGTGCCTGCCTGGGGAAATGTCCAACGGGGGCAATGCAGGTCATACAGCGGGAAGCCGTACCCTATGACGAACGCCAGGTGATGGTCAATATCATTAAAGGCGGCGATAAGGTGATCAAAGCGCACCTGCAGCATATGCTGGATCATAATGAACTGGAATATTACGCCACTGCCGTGCAGGTACTAAAAGAGCAGAATATTGCCGTACCTGATTGCAGCACAAGCAATAAACCGCAGGCAGGCGCAACCTGTCCAAGTGTGCAAAGCATAAACTTAAAAACCAGCAAAATAACAAGCCCGGAGGAGAGCAGCAGCCAACTCAGTCATTGGCCGATCCAGCTGCATTTGATCAACCCGACCAACCCGCACTTTTGCGATGCAGATCTGCTGTTGGCCGCTGACTGTAGTGCGTTTGCCGCGGGTAATTTTCATCAGCATTATCTGGCAGGAAAAAAACTGGCCATTGCCTGTCCTAAACTCGACATCAATCAGGAAAGCTATATTGAGAAGCTGAGTATCATGATCCGTTACGCCAAACTGAAAAGCATCACCGTGTTGCGCATGGATGTTCCCTGCTGTGGTGGAATAACTAAGCTGGCACAAACTGCCATGCAGCAAGCCAGACGCAATATTCCGATAGAGATTATCACCATTAATAAAAACGGTGTAATTATTGATTAACACCTCAATTTAGCGCCTGTGGGTATAACTGCAGGCCAAACTCCTTGCAAATAAACTTTCCACAAATTAAAGCAGAGGCATTCCTATATAGGCTGGAATAACTGCCCTGCTTTCATAAAATCCATAGTCTCTGCACAGCATTCTCAGACTCGACCGAACATAAATTATCCCTTTGTTATATCTCATACAAATTTACTTGTTGTTCAAGGCAATTGTATCTATTGTCTTAAATACCACAATCTTTTCATCCCCAACAAAGCCAGCTAACAAGATAAAACCACTATAAATCAACAAGATAAAAGACACCAAACAAGCGGGCATATATCCTGCATTGTAAAGAGTCAGGTAACGATTTTAACTTGAAGGAGAATTACAATGGCTAAAACAGGTATTATCTTTGGAACTGATACGGGTAAAACACGTAAAGTAGCGAAACAAATTTATACAATGCTAGGCAGCGATGATGTTGCTAAACCAGTTAACATCAACCGCTGTTCAATCGAAGAGCTGCTGGAATTCGATAATTTAATCATCGGTACTCCTACGCTGGGAGCAGGTGAACTTCCTGGTTTGTCAGTTGAGTGCGAGAGTGAAAGCTGGGAAGAGATCGCGGGTGATCTTGAAGATGCGGATTTCAGCGGTAAAACCATTGCGCTGTTCGGTTTAGGAGATCAGGAAGGTTATCCTGATGAGTTTGTCGATGCATTGGGCGAGCTTTATGAAATTTTCTCTGCTGCTGGCGCGACAATCATCGGACGCTGGCCGAACGAAGGCTATGAATTTAATAGCTCAGCAGCATTAGATGGCGATGAATTTGTTGGTTTAGTGCTTGATGTAGATAATCAGTCTGAGTTAACAGAAGAACGCTTAACAAAATGGGTAGCAACTATTAAACCTGAATTAGGTTTGTAGGGTCTGTTTATCTTTCGAGATTAATTTGGATGCTGTTTGTTGGTGCTTTATACAAGGCAGAGGTTGCGCGCTTTAGTAGTGCTACATCGACAGATGATAAACGCAGTGCAAAGTGCCAACAAACGCTGTCCGAATAGTTCGCTTAAAAGCGTTAATCCCGCATCCACAGCCCATTGAGCTAAGATGCGCTATTAACAACAAATATTTCAGCTTGTGCCTCACCCCTTGCCAGCTCAATAAGACGCTATTTTTTAGCAGGCACAACCACCCGAATTGACAACACAAATATTTTTTAAATCAAATTGATACGAAAAAAATAAGCAGAACAATATCTATTAAAAACGATAATTTATGCGTCAACTTATGGATCGACAAAACGTTTGAAATTGCATTCGGATTGCCTTATAGATCCGTAGATAAAAATATAGAGGCGCAGATAAAATCCGATATTATTTTATAACACAGTGCACCATCAAGGGCTTTGCTGTTTATCAGAATTAAAGAGAAACAACATGAATAGAAATATTGACTACGATTACAAGCAAATAATTGTCAAGC
>JBATHQ010000634.1:0-2204 GCA_049667005.1 Psychromonas sp. | reverse complement strand
CTATTACCAAAGCCTGCCGCGAAAAACTGCGCTTGGATATCACCTACTGCTCGATGACTAGCCCGAAGGGTGAAGATCGTATTATCTCTCCACATACCTTGGTTTATAGCGGGGTACGCTGGCATGTCCGTGCTTATTGCGAAAAGCACAAAGATTACCGCGATTTTGTTATTAACCGAATCAAATCGATTGATGATGTATTAGGTAAATCGATTGAGGACAGCACAACCGATACGCGCTGGCATAACTATGTTGATGTGCGCGTGATACCCAACCCGCAATTTACTCTCAGTCAGCAAAACTTGATCGCCCGGGACTATGCCATGCAGGATAACTTATTAACGCTGAATGTGCGCAGCTCATTAGTACAATATACGCTGGATCAGCTTAATGTCGCCACTCAAAGCGACGAACAGGGATCCGCCAATTTAGTTTTGCAAAATAGAGATCAATTAAAGGCGTTTTTGCAATAGATTGAGCATCTATTATTCTGCTTTTTGTTTATATGATTTGCCGGTTAAGGATTCGCAAATACATAATGTCTCATTTCAACTTAGTTATAATATGTAACGATACTTTGCAGTGCTATAATCGACTCTATGACCTATAAGGGAAAACCATTATGACTACCCGCAATAAAAAAATTAATAAAGTAACAAAAAAATGTCTGTTTCGCACTGTTGCAAGCTCAACTGCTATCGAAACAGGCTCATCTGTTAGTGAAATAGAAGCGAAACTAAAAGATAAAAAAAGTAAATTTCACAATCTTAGTTTGGCCTGACAGTCTTAAGTACATCTCGCACTAACCTTTCCATATATTCATAATTACCACTAGCACCCGCTTGAATAGACTTTAAATAAAAGTCTTTATGCTTATCCCACAAGCTATAATCGAGCGGCTCGTAACCTGCTTTAAAAACCAAGACATCTAATAACAAACGAGAAAGGCGACCATTACCTTCACAAAATGGATGGATCAATATAAATTCAACATGTACTTTTGCTAAATAATCTACCAGTTCATCTTCGTTGAGGTTTTCTAATTCATTAGACTGAGCTAAATAGTTTTTATCAAACTCTCTAAGTAAACGAGGTACTTGTAATGCGGCAGCGAACTCAAAGCCCCCTTTTCCCATATTAACTGTACGGGTATCACCCGCCCATTGATAAACATTACCGAGCCATTTACGATGCCAATCAATAATAGCCGCAACTGAAAGCGGCTTAGCAAAAGTATTTTTTTCACTAAACAAATACTCATAAAGCTTAAATAACAGCGCGGTTTCAGCTTCATTCATCTCTGATTCATCGGTAAGATCTAATAAATTTTTCAGCACCTTACCATTGGAGCCAGATTGATATTCGCCTTCAGCTGTATTGATATCGTATTTAACCATTTATCATTAACTTATTTCTATTCCAGTTAACTTTCATACTCATCGACTATTTTGAAAAACAACCATTTTTTAAGCTGATTGAAGTATCTCGCTCTTATTTATTCTACTTATTAACCCTGTTCCACTTTCAAAAACTTTTATCATGTTAATGATTTGCTCAGAAATATTTTCGACTGCATTTTTTTCAAATAAAATGTAATGATAAAAATCATTTTCATACCTTTCAAGTACATCGATTTTATGAAAGCATAACCACCATTTATTAGCATTACTCTTAAGTGGTAGTTTTATTATTTCCTCATAATACTTAGAAAAAACATCGTTTTTAACATTCAAATTATCTGCACTTTTTGGTGAGATTCCAATAAAATGATATTCTTCAATAGCATAAAAAAAACTAAAAAAGTTTTCAGCATCTCTCCAGTTTTTTTTATAGATATTAATTGGATACTGACGAATCCCCTCTAATTTCGAGGAAAGTTTAATTTTGGGGATCGACTTCCATGGCGATTTATGATCAAATTATTTCACCACAAAAAATTAAATAATAAGCCACCATGAAAGTCATCGAAATAATACAGAATGATATCTCACTTTCCCACCCTGAAATGCATAAAACTAGATTAAACACTTTATTTACTTTTGTTCATTCTGGGTTAAAGGACCAAAGACTAACCGTCACTTATCTTGGAAGAGGATTAAAAGAGCTTTCAAAGACTGATAAAAAGCATGACATCAAACGTGCAGACCGACTCTGTGGAAATACTTTTCTTCATTCTGAACGTATTGATTTTTATAAGTATATGA
>JBATHQ010000633.1:0-2345 GCA_049667005.1 Psychromonas sp. | reverse complement strand
GCAACTAAAGAATTAACCCTCTCTATATCTTTGCATGAGTGCAATAGATCATATTTGTTTTGGGATATTGAATGAAACTAGAAAAAATGCCAGTCACTGCGCTCAAGGGTGTGGGAATTAAGGTTGCCGAGAAGCTGGCAAAAATCGGTTTGCACAGTGTTTCAGATCTGCTGTTTCATTTGCCGTTACATTATCAGGATCGCACTCGAATTTATCCAATTGCCGATTTACAAGACGGCATGCAGGTGACGGTACAGGGCAGGATAATAAGTTGTAATGTCCAGGTCGGGAAAAGACGCATCTTAAAATGTACAATCAGTGATGACAGTGGCAGTGTCACCCTTAATTTTTTCCATTTTAATGCTGGCCAGCAAAACAGTTTTGCCGAAGGGGCTTTAATCAAATGTTTTGGCGAGTTTCGCCGTGGTTACCAGGGGTTTGAGGTGACTCATCCTGATTATCGCCTGCTAAATTCTGCTGCACAGCAGCATGTCGAAGAGACCTTAACGCCGGTTTATCCGACGACCGAAGGATTAAAACAAAACAGCCTGCGTAATTTAACCGATCAGGCTTTAGCGCACCTGCAGCAGAATCAGATCCGCGAACTGTTACCGACCCACCTGTTAGCTCACCCGGTCAGTTTGAGCGATGCGCTTTTTTATATTCATCGTCCGCCTCCCGATGCGTGCATCGAGCAACTGGAAACTAAAACCCATCCTGCCCAGCAGCGTTTGATTGTTGAAGAGTTATTAGCGCAGCAAATCAGTATGTTGTCATTACGCCTGAGTGCGCAGCAACATCAGGCCATCGCACTTAAAGAAACCGGTGAGTTACAGACCAAGTTATTACACAGCCTGCCATTTTCACTGACCAATGCGCAGCAACGGGTGACCCGCGAGATTCAGCAGGATCTGCATCAAAACATGCCGATGATGCGTCTGGTGCAGGGCGATGTCGGCTCGGGTAAAACCTTAGTGGCAGCGATGGCGGCGTTAAGTGTTATTGAGGCAGGCTATCAGGTTGCGTTAATGGCGCCGACCGAACTCTTAGCAGAGCAGCATCTGCTTAATTTCCAGAAATGGTTCACGCCACTGGGGGTGTCTGTGGGAATGCTTTCCGGTAAAATGCGCGTCAAAGAGAAACGCGATCAGCTGGAAAATATTACCCTAGGCCTGTCGAAAATGGTGGTCGGAACACATGCGCTGTTTCAGGAAAGTGTGCAGTTTAATAATTTGGCTCTTATTATTGTCGATGAGCAGCACCGCTTTGGTGTGCATCAGCGTTTAGCGCTGCGTGAAAAAGGGCGATTGGGTGACTTTGCACCACATCAGCTGACGATGACCGCAACCCCTATTCCAAGAACTCTGGCGATGACCGCTTATGCGGATCTTAACGTTTCGGTTATCGACGAACTGCCGCCGGGGCGAACGCCGATCACAACCGTTGCACTGGTGGATAGTCGTCGTGATGAGGTGATTGAGCGGGTTTACCGGTCCTGTAAAAATGAGGGGCGGCAGGCATATTGGGTATGCACCCTGATTGAAGAGTCCGAAGTGTTGGAGTGTCAGGCGGCTGAGGAGACGGCTAACGGCCTGCAGTTAGCGTTGCCGGATCTGCGCATTGGCCTGGTGCACGGACGTATGAAAGCAATTGAAAAACAGTATGTGATGGACCATTTTAAAGATGGTCAGTTGGATCTGTTGGTTGCGACGACAGTGATTGAGGTCGGGGTGGATGTACCCAATGCCAGTCTGATGATTATTGAAAATCCGGAGCGCTTGGGGCTGGCACAGTTACATCAGTTGCGCGGGCGAGTCGGGCGTGGCGATATTGCCAGCCATTGTGTCTTACTTTATAAAAATCCACTGTCCAAAACCGGACAAAGACGCCTGCAGGTATTACGTGAAAGTAATGATGGCTTTTATATTGCTGAACAGGATCTTGCCATTCGCGGGCCGGGTGAGGTATTGGGCGTTAAACAGACTGGGGTTGCTGATTTTAAAATAGCGGATTTGTTACGCGATCAAAGCTTATTGCCGCAAACACAGCAGTTGGCATTCACCGTGATGCAATCCTACCCGGATTTAATTGAACCGCTTATCAAACGCTGGTTGGGCGATAAAGGGCAGTATGCGCATGCCTAGAGTTATCTTCAAACGATTTTTTCTGCTAGTAACGGCGTTATTTTTTTTATTACTGATCGCCCTGATTGTCGTTATCCGCTTTTTTGATATTAACCAATATGGCAATTGGATCAGCAAGCAGATTACCCAATCATCAGGTTACCAGATCAGTTTTCAATCTATTGATCGAGATTTATATAACAACTCCCGTTTTTCGGTAAA
>JBATHQ010000632.1:0-12813 GCA_049667005.1 Psychromonas sp. | reverse complement strand
CAATAGATTTAAAGGTTTTGCCAGATTGATCGTTATTGTCGTTGCTGTCACAAGCGCTCAACGTTAAAGCCGAAAAGGCTAAGATCATGGCTAGGTTTAATTTTTTTAGTTTCATTACAAATTCCTTCAGTTAACTTGGCCGTTTTGAATTTGCTCAAAACGCGTTTTATCAGACTTGTAAAATATAGATGGGTTATGTGACAGTTAAGTTATAGATAAGTTACAGTTTAGTGACCAACGCCCAAAAAGCTTCATAATAGGGAGCTATTGAGCTTGAGCATATTAAAACCTGAGCGCATGGCATCAATTGTTGAATGTAATACTTTCGCGGAGCGCAGACGGATTTTTACATTAACTATCACAGTGATCAGTCATTTTTCATTTAATAAGTAAAAAAGAAAAAGAATTCTGTTGTATCTTTGTTAATAAAAGTTAATATGGGTGTTTAGACGTCTGAACGTCTTGTTTCTGTTAATATGGAGAATGGAATGGCGCAGTATAAAAAAGTAAGTCGATGGATCGTGACGGTTTTTCTTTTCATCGGCTTAACCGCTTGTGGTGAAAAAGATATTAAGGTATTAAAAGTGGGCGCAACGGTTGGACCACATGCACAGGTAGTGGAAGCTGTTGCACTGGAGGCGGCAAAGCAGGGGCTACAGGTTGAGGTTGTCGAATTTTCAGATTATATCACACCTAACTCAGCGTTAGCGGACGGCAGTTTGGATCTTAATAGTTTCCAGCATCAGCCTTTTTTAACTAATTATAACGATAATAATGAGACGCATCTTGTTTCCATGGGGCAGTCTATTTTGATGCGGATGGGGATCTACTCGAATAAATACACTTCTCTTGCCGATCTTCCTGATAATGCACTTGTTGCCATTCCAAATGATCCGACCAATGGCGGAAGAGGGCTGCTGCTTTTGGCTGATGCGAAACTGATCACGTTGAAAGCGGATGTCGGTTATAAAGCCAGCCTCTACGATATTGTTGAAAATCCGAAAAATTTGAAGTTTGTTGAAGTGGAAGCTGCACAACTGCCAAGAAGCCTGGACGATGTGGACGTGGCAACTATCACCATGAATTACGTGATGTCTGCCGGTTTAGATCCTAAAAAACAGGGTATTTATCTTGAGCCTAAGGATGCACCATTAGCGGTAATGGTGATTGCAACCAGAGACGAAGATAAAAACAACCCCGATTACAAGAAGTTTGTAGAGATTTATCAGTCACAAGCGATTCGTGATTTTATGCAAAAGACCTTCAACGGTACTATTGAACCCGCTTTCTGATAATTAGTTTTAATGGCGCCACCTGCACTGTGATTCCCGCCAGAACAACGGGAATGACGGGGCAGGGGAACTCCACGTTACAGGCTTTGCCTCCCGCATAATTTAATCACCTCGTAGGACGCGTTTTGCATCGTGCGAGGTATTTACCCTATTCGTCACTTGATAATATCGGCCGGTTTATAACGGTCTTAGTATGGCGGTCTTAGTTTTGTGGTTGCCTACAAACAATTCAGAAACAACACAAAGCTGGTGGATATGGCCGCTTAATGTATGCTTATAACCACTATTTTTTCAAATTCCTAAGGCTTATTTTATGCTGGCAATCCCTCTCTCAGGTACGATTAAAAAAATGAGTGCCACACTCAATGATAAGCAGCAGGTGCAATATCAGCTACCGATCGGTGATCAACTGTTGGCGATTAATCCTCTTATCGGAACGCACATTACCTTAACTTACATGGGTAACATCATCTGCTGTCACTGCGGAAAGAAAACCAAAAAGAGTTATTCACAAGGTCACTGTTTTGTGTGCATGAGGAAGCTTGCAAGCTGTGATATGTGCATTATGAAACCAGAAACCTGTCACTTTGCTCAGGGTACTTGCCGTGAGCCGGAGTGGGGGGAGAAAAACTGTTTTGTCCCGCATTATGTTTACCTGTCAAACTCTTCGGGCCTTAAAGTCGGGATCACCCGCCATACCCAGCTGCCGACTCGTTGGATAGATCAAGGCGCAACACAAGGCTTAGCCATTTTGAAGGTTTCTAGCCGACAAGTTTCAGGATTGGTCGAAGTTGAGTTGGCCAAGATGATTGCCGATAAAACCAACTGGCGCACCATGCTCAAAGGTAATACAGAGAATATTGATCTTAAAGCGCATGCAGCCAAACTTTTGCCTCAAATTGAAAATAAGATCCATGAAATCTGTATGGTTTATGGTGAGTATGCCATTGAAAAACTAGATCAAGAGATACAAACAATCCACTTTCCTGTGACTGAATTTCCAAGCAAAATCATTGCGCACAATTTTGACAAGGAGCCTGTCGTGAGCGGTGTTCTATTGGGAGTGAAAGGGCAATACCTGATATTCGATACTGGCGTCATTAACCTGCGTAAATTTACCTCTTATGAGATAAGGGTAAGTTGAAATGAATGTCAGTTGCCTGTTATTAATCTCAGCAGTATTCGGCGCGCCCGTTGTGCCGCAATGTGTAATGTAATAAAGATGACAAAGTGCATGGTTTATAACAGTTGTCTGTTTGCTCCGACGCCGCTGCCATGAACTTGAAATATTTGCGCTCAGGCTCTTTTGCTTGTTTATTTAAAAGAGCCCGAGGGGTATTTTTGGCATTTTCCATGATTTACAATCGACGTTTTAAAGGCACTCTTGCTCAATCTTATAGAGTAACTCTTTTGCTACCTGATCATTACAGACCTCAAAGTACTCGTATAACGTATTGGTCTGGTGGCCGATAAAGTTTAAATTATCATGTTGTAATTTTGCCTGCTGTTGTCTTTTTTGCGTAAAATAGGTGTGCCAGCGCTTATCGCCATTCCCGGCAGTGATATTATTATCGAGCATGATCATCAGCCGATCTGCGTTTAAATTACAATCGATCCCGCAGAAAGTGACATAACGATCTGCTTGCTTATCCTTGTCGCTCGATGCGTTGTGCTCTGCGATGGCCATCTCTTTTGTGCTTGTGACTAGCGATACTGTGTTCATACTGTGCTCCTAAGATTTATATTATGTAATACAGTTTATCGAGCAAGTTAGGAGACGTCTGTCAGCTAGCTGACAGTGCGTTAAAAATTGGCCAATTTTTTTAGGCTTTCTTGATCAAGCAACACAAGCTGGCCTTTCGCCTGGCGCTCTAAAATGCCGGATTTCTGCAGACTGGAAATCAGCGTTGATAATGTTTGCCGGGAGGTACCAATTGACTGGGCGAGTAATTCAATACTAAAAGGAAGCTGAATAGTGATCGGTACTGTTTGTTGTTCATCATCAGGCAGTTGGCTAAGCAGGAAACAAGCAAATCTTGATCGCACATCTCTGAATGCCAAATTTTCGATGGTATCAATACAACCTGATAATGTGCTCGATAATACGCGAGTGATAATCCCGAACAGTTGTGGATGCTGATGAACCCGGCGGGAAAAGGTCTGCAGATCGCAAACATGCACCTGACTTTCCTCTATTGCTTCAACGTAGGCTCGAGTGTGGGTGCAGTAAATATCGCCGGGATTAAGCAATGCAATGGTAAAAACTTTGTCTCCACAGCTTAAGAAAACTCGCAGGCGACCGGATGCGAGATAAAATACTCGGTTATCAGGGTCTTGTGGATCACTCAGCATGGTATTTGCAGCAACCGAGCGTTTACGAAATCCCGTTAATAAGGTTTCAAATTCTGCTGACGGGCATTCAATTAATGGCGATATTTGCATGTGATCTTCCGTTATTTCAAACAAAAAAGATAAGTTGCAATTGTAATGCCAGAAATTTATTGTTTTTTTTACTGCGTAAAATAGACACATTTTTTATGCGGAATATGTCACTTTGCATTAAAAATATGTCATGAAGGTTGGTGGACGTAGCATCGAACATCTGATAGCGCAAGTTTCTGGTTCCAGAAATAGAGCGCCTTATGCTTTTTATTACCTGAAGTAGCGCTTAACCGGTGGTATAAATAAAATAAAAAAAAACTAATCAGGTCGATTCTTGGTTGACCTTAAAAAGTCGAAGATGATGTTGAGTGTAGAAAATTTTGATTTTTAATCTTAAACAAAAAAAAGGATAATTCATTCGCAGTCTTATTTTATACAGTTTTGGAATAGAAAATGAACAAACGTAATATATTTTGCATGTATGATATGCAACACAAAACGTGGAACATTATGTCTACAGAGAATGAGTGTTTATATTTTGGCGACATCGACGGCCTGGAAAATTGGCTATCCGAAAACGATGGAACATACACCGAAGAGTTCCGTTAGTAAGTAAAAAGCACGTTCAAAAGCCAAACTACCTCTAATACTGCGCAGGAAAAATAAAACGGATTGTTCAGATTCATTTTTCCTGCGTAATTTTAGTCCATTTAGTTAAGCGCAATGGTATGAATGCTATGTGCTATGATTGTTTTTAGCACAACTTTTTACCATAATCGGTAGAACTTATCCGCTCATGACACCAGACTGGCGTCAATCACTTCGTTCGCCTTTTGGGCCATTGTCGTAAACAGCAATGTTCAAATTTGTGCCTGAAAAATTTGTCACACCATGCCCCAAACTCTCCTCCGTCATCCTCGAGTTTTTTTATCAAGGAGCTTTGCGACTCCTTTCCAGCCCAATAGGCCCGCTACGCATGACCTCAATTAGCACAAAAATTGTACTCTTTTTGGTGCTTCAGATTATTGCACAAAATCACCTGCCAAGCCCGTCGGAGCTGGTTTTAGCTTATTTAAATAGAAGCCAGAACAGTCCTTTATTCTGTCTGTTTTCTCATCAATTCAACATTTTGTTACAAAATTAAACTTGATCAAGGTCACACTTTATTGTTTATAATATGACCATATCTAAAGTTTCAGGCTCGAGTGATCTGCCAGTTAGGATGTGATCCTCGCCATTTACTCATTTAGCTTGCTTATATCTAACTTCAGCTTTCATCAGCAAGCTTTATCGAAGGAGAAACAACATGGATTATCAAACAAATAAACGCATTGTTAAATTTGAAATGTTTAAAAACAATGCGATAGCTAGCCAAATGATGGTTAGCATAGAAAAACCATTACTAAACAGTGATGCTAACTATATTGAAAAAACAGACGTTATTCTTCACGCCTTTGACTGGCCATATGACTACGTCACTGCAAATGCAAAAACAATTGCCGACTTAGGGTATCGATCTGTTTTGGTTTCACCAGCGATGAAGTCTTTCATCCATGAAGATGGGACTGCCTGGTGGCAACGTTATCAACCTCAAGATTATCGCGTCATTGATAATCAACTGGGCAATACGCAAGACTTCAGCGACATGGTTAAAGCACTTGAAAAACACGGTGTTCGAGTTTATGCGGATATTGTCTTTAATCACATGGCTAATGAGGCAAATAAACGCGCTGATCTGCAATATCCTTGTGCAACGGATATCAATACCTATGCTGATAATAAAGAAAAATATCAAGCACAGACTTTGTTCGGTGATTTAAGCGAACCGCTGTTCCGCGAAGAACATTTTGTCGATGCATTTGGCATCAATGACTGGAAAGATACCTGGCAAGTTCAAAATGGCCGCATCACGGATGGCTTAGAAGATCCCGGATTACCAAAGCTAAAAGTCTGTGATTATGTTATCGAGCAACAACAAAATTACCTTAAAGCGCTCAAAAAATTGGGGGTTAAAGGGTTCAGGATTGATGCTGCAAAACATATGAGCATTGAGCACCTACAACGCATCTGGACGAAAGAGATCACTGAAAATATGCATATTTTCGGTGAAATCATTACCGATGGCGGCGCTACAAAAGCAGAGTACGAACTGTTTCTCAAGCCCTATATCGAAAAAACAGAGCTGGGGGCATACGATTTCCCGCTGTTTAACACCCTGTTTCAGGCTTTCCATAAAGACGGAAATATGGAGTCGTTGATTAATCCGTATTCCGTGGGCAATGCGTTATTTAATTTCAGGGCGACTACTTTTGTGATCACCCATGATATTCCCAATAACAAAACCTTCCAGAGTCTGATCCTTGATGAGCAGGATGAGTGGCTTGCCTATAGCTACATACTCGGTCGTGATGGTGGCGTACCACTGATCTATACCGACTTAAATCCAAGTCAAATATTAAATAGCGAAGGTCGGCCCCGTTGGATTGATTCATGGAAAGATCCACGTATGGCAAAAATGATTATGTTTCATAACTATGCTCACGGTGAATCGATGATCCCTATCCATGCCGACAAAGACGTAATCGTTTTTGCCCGAGGTGAAAAGGGAATCGTAGCCATTAACAAGTCAGACTCACCGGTATTTGTGGAGTTACATTGGCACAAAGAGATGCGCGATATATTGACAGATTGTCATTATAAACTTGAAGCAGAACAGTTAACTTTGAGCATTGATAGTAAATCTTATCTGTTACTTATTTAGTGCTTACAAGTGACTGGATCCCGATGAAAAAGTCACATCACTTAAGGGTCTTTCATTGTGTAAACCAGTGCATGATGAAAGATCCGATACTTTGTATCTTAAACTATCACTGAGATCCTCGATAAAACCACTCGAGGATGACGGAGAGATCGTTTGCGACGTGGTACTAATTATCGTACAACTCCCTGACATCCCCACACCGTCACCCTCAATGTCTTTTATTGAGGGGCTCGGCGAATTTAGAGTGATTTTTGCTGAATAATACAATGATAAGGGGACATTAGACTGTCATCGAGATCCTCGATAAAACAACTCGAGGATGACGAGATTGGAAAACGTGGTTGCAAATAGCGTATAACAACACGATGCGCGGCAATCGCATTACAGAAACAGGTGAATTTACGCCTCTTCAGCTGGTAAGAAATCTTTTATAATTTCGTATAAACGCGGACGCTGTTGGGCTATTTCCTGTTTCGACAAACCTTCAAGTGAGTGTGGATACTTTAACCATGCATCTGTCTCATGAATGTAATAATCTGGAATGCGATCGGTCATATTGCGGGACGGTTTGTAGTAGGGCACTGCTACTTTCACATCTTCAGGCATGTTGAGCCTGGTTTGTCTTTGTAACTCGTTAATAATGGCTTCGATTGAACGACCCGTATCATAGACATCATCGACTAGTAGTAGTTTGTCATGGCGTTGAATATTTTTAACCAGATAGTTCAAGCTGTGCACTTTCACCTCTTTTTGCTGCTGATCTATCCCTGCCGCATATGAAGAGGTTCGAATCGCAATATGATCGGATTGAATCCCATGTACCGCCAAAAACTCCTGAACAGCAATACCGATTGGTGCTCCGCCACGCCAGACAGCGACAATAAAAGTTGGTTTAAAGCCACTATCGAGGACATTACGCGCTAATGCATAGGAGTCTTCTAATAAAGATTGTGCAGTTAAGTACTGTTTCTCTGCCATGTTAATTCCAGTAAAAGATAAAAGGTCACGCCTACTAAACATTGAATAAAAAGCTAATTTATGTTGTAATTTCGCGTTTTAAAATCCTGTAAATATAACACATTAAGTGGGAATTTCTTGGCTAAATATCGCGAAAAAATATTTTTAGATGAAGACTCGTTAATCGAAGAGTCATTTCAATTAGCAACGCAAATTATGGCGAGTGGTTTTAAACCTACTTTTATCGTCGGCTTATGGCGAGGCGGAAGTTCAGTGGGGATTTATGTGCAGGAGTGTCTGCAGACTTTAGGTGTAAAAACCGATCACATATCAATCCGCACCTCCTATGCGGGTTTTGATAGTTACCAGAAACAGATTCATTGCGATAAACCTATTCGTGTGCACGGCCTTACCTATTTAGTTAAAAAGTTAAATCTTGATGATAGGTTGCTGATTGTTGATGATATGTACCGCTCAGGCAAAAATGCTAATGCAGTGATTAATGAGTTGCAGAAGAGGCTGAAAAAAAATATGCCGGCAGACGTTCGTGTGGCGACTGTCTGGAAAAAAGACGCATTACCCGCAGGATCAGGCCCTGACTATTATGTGCATGCCACGGATCATTGGGTGGTCTTTCCCTATGAGTTGCAGGGACTGTCGCTTGAGGAGATTAAGCAATATAAATCATTTGCTTATCACTCAATTGATCGAGAATTATTTATTGAAAGCTAAGCCACCGCTGGCAGTAGATTGTCGTTAATAAAACGTATAGGTAGAAGAGGCTGTTTTGAATAAAATAAAACGCTTAGAGCTAAGAGGTATTACCAAACAGTACCCTGGTTGTGTAGCTAATGATAATATTGACCTCACCATTGAACCCGGCGAAATTCATGCATTGCTCGGTGAAAATGGTGCTGGAAAAAGCACGCTGATGAAAATCATCTATGGCGTCATTCAACCAAATCAAGGTCAGGTCTTCTTTAATGAGCATCCTGTCAATATTAAAAATCCTGCGCAAGCCCGAGATATGGGCATTGGCATGGTATTCCAACATTTTTCTCTGTTTGAATCGCTAACCATTGTTGAAAATATTGCCTTGGCACTGGGTAGCCAGGCTGGGGATATTAAATCTTTATCTGAGCGTATTCGGATTGTCTCCAGTCGCTATGGTATGCCATTACAGCCGGATCGGTTAGTTGCTACGCTGTCAACCGGGGAACGTCAACGAGTTGAAATCGTGCGCTGCTTAGTGCAGGACATTGAACTACTTATTTTAGACGAGCCAACCTCAGTGCTGACGCCGCAAGAAGTTGAACAATTGTTCTCAACATTGCGCCATCTGTCCAGTGAAGGCTGCTCCATTTTGTTTATCAGCCATAAATTACATGAAGTAACCGCGTTGTGTGATCACGCTACGATCCTAAGGCATGGTAAGGTCAGCGGCACTTGTATCCCTAAACAAGAAACGTCTAAGTCTATTGCGACCATGATGGTTGGCAATGAAACCCCCATCTCAACAACTTATAATAAGGCTCAGGGGGAAGGGGAGTTTCTGCGCGTTGAAAATTTATCCACCAAAGCGCAGCATGACTTTGAGATCGCGCTTAAAAAGATCAACCTGACTGTTAAAAAAGGTGAAATTTTAGGGATCGCAGGCGTTGCCGGTAATGGCCAGGAGGAGTTGCTGATGGCTTTATCCGGAGAGATCATGCAGAAGAGAAGTAAAAAGCCGGCAATCTTTTTTGACGGGCAACCCGTTGATAGTTTAAATCCACTTAAGCGGCGTCGTTTAGGGATGGGTTTTGTGCCGGAAGATCGTCTTGGCCGTGGTGCGGTGCCGACGATGAGTTTGAGTCAAAATACGTTACTAACCAGTTCTGATTTTGGATTAGTTAAAAATGGTTTGATCCAGGTGAAAAAAATGAAAACGCTGACTAAGCACATTATTGACAAGTATAAGGTCAAGGCGTTTGGTGAGTTTTCGCATGCAGAAAGCTTATCCGGTGGTAATCTGCAAAAGTTTATCATTGGCCGGGAGATGGAACAAAATCCGAAACTTTTATTAGCAGCTCATCCTACCTGGGGCGTTGATATTGGTGCTCAGGTCGCGATCCATGAAGCCATTATCAAGCTAAGAGATCAGGGCGGGGCTATTTTGGTGGTATCTGAAGATCTCGAAGAGTTATATCAAATATCGGATCGCTTATGTGCCATTTGTGATGGCGAGCTTTCAGCGATTAAACCAACCAATGAAGTGAGTCTAGACACTGTCGGTTGCTGGATGGCGGGTGATTTTGCCGTCGACACTGTGAATGAAAAGGAAACTGACCATGTTGCGCCTTGAAGCTCGACCAGAAGTCTCTGTTTTTTGGTCTTATATGTCGCCTCTACTGGCGGTGGTATTAACCTTAATTGCGGGATTTCTGTTATTTTCAGCGTTAACCGATGCACCTCTGCAGGCATTATCAACGTTTTTTATTAGCCCGATTTCGGATATCTATGGTATTTCTGAATTATTATTGAAAGCCACGCCTATTCTGCTTTGTGCTTATGGCCTGGCAATCTGTTACCGTGCTTCGGTGTGGAATATTGGCGCTGAAGGGCAACTATTAATAGGGGCGTTAGTCGGCTCAGCGGTTGCGCTGACATTTGTCGATTCAACGAGTTCGATGGCGATGCCGCTTACTTTGTTGGCCGGTATTGTGGGTGGTACTTTATGGGCTGGATTTGCTGCCATGTTGAAAGTGCATTTTCACACCAATGAAATATTAACCACCATTATGATGAATTACATCGCCTTGAATCTATTACTGTGGTCCGTTCATGGGCCACTCAAAGATCCGGGGGGGTATAACTTCCCGGAGTCGGCTTTGTTTGGTGATTCGACACTGATGCCGATTATCTGGGCAGATACGCGATTACATATTGGTATTTTGTTTGCCGCGATTGTGATGGGGTTAACCTGGGTATTTCTAAGCCGTAGTTTTGTCGGTTTTCAGATTCAGGTTTTAGGTTTGGATCAACCTGCAGCAAGAATGGCTGGATTTAAAGGCAAAAGGCTAACCTATTTGGTGTTGATGATTTCTGGCGGACTTGCCGGCCTTGCCGGTGCTGTTGAAGTTGCCGGGCCTATTGGGCAACTCGTCCCCTCTGTTTCGCCGGGTTATGGTTATTCTGCGATTATCGTTGCCTTTTTAGGTCGCCTTCATCCCGTTGGGATAACGTTATCAGGTTTATTGATGGCATTAATCTTTATGGGGGGAGAGTTAGCGCAGATCGATTTAGGCTTGCCAAATGCGATTACTGGTGTGTTCCAGGGGCTTTTATTATTTTTTCTGTTGGCTTGTGATGTGTTTATTCGTTATCGTATTATTAGAGCGCCTAAACTATTGTCAACGAATTCAGAATCTTAACAACGAGTAATCTATGGACTTTGATCTATTTGTAAATATTTTATACGCAACGATCCGTACCGGTACGCCGTTGTTATTAGTGGCGCTTGGTGAGATGGTCTGTGAAAAATCAGGTGTATTAAACCTCGGTCAGGAAGGTATGATGCTAATGGGCGCTGTGACCGGTTTTATTGCCGTATATCATTTTGATATTGTCGCCCTTGGCTTTGTCAGTGCTGCGATTGTCGGCATGCTGATGTCGATATTGTTTGCTGCCCTTGTGTTGTTTTTAAACGCCAATCAGGTGGCAACGGGGCTTGCATTAACTATTTTTGGTGCGGGTCTGTCCTCTTTTGTCGGTGTTGACTATGAAGGCAAAATTATTACCAGTTTAGATACGCTGGCGATCCCAATCCTGTCTGATATTCCGGTAATTGGTGAAGTGTTTTTTAACCAGGATTTAGTGGTTTATTTCAGCTTTGCGATGTTTATTGGTATCTATCTATTCTTTAAAAAGAGTCGCGGCGGATTAATGCTGCGTTCTGTTGGAGAAAACCCGGATTCCGCCAATGTGATTGGGTTGCCGGTGCTGAAAGTGCGCTTTTTGGCGATCTGTTTTGGTGGGGCGATGGCCGGTATTGCTGGCGCATATCTTTCCATTGCCTATACACCTTTATGGACTGAAAATATGACCTCTGGACGAGGCTGGATTGCCCTGGCGCTGGTTGTATTTGCAAGTTGGCGTGCTGAACGCATAATACTGGGGGCTTATCTATTTGGTTTTGCCAGTATTATTCATTTAGTCGCTCAGGGGTTAGGTTTTGCTGTTTCATCTAACCTGTTGGCTATTTTACCCTATGCTGCAACGATTGTTATTTTGATATTGTTGTCTGCAAATAAAAACAAACTAAAACTGTATGAACCTGTATCATTGGGTAAACCGTGGTTTAAAAAACATTAATATGGAGATTGCTTTAATGAATATATTTAAAAATATAATAAAGTGTTTTGCAATAGCTGCAGCACTAACGACAACCTTTGCACAGGCTGAGGATAAAGAGCCACTTAAAATAGGGTTTGTTTATGTCAGCCCAGTCGGAGAAGCAGGGTGGACGTATACTCACGATGTTGCCCGTAAATATCTTGAAGAAAAGTTCGGCGATAAAATTCAAACGACATTCGTTGAGTCGGTTGCAGAAGGAGCGGATGCTGAGCGTGTTATCACACAATTGGCTAAAAGCGGTAATGATCTTATTTTTTCGACCTCTTTTGGTTACATGAACCCGACTATCAAAGTAGCAAAACGTTTTCCAAACGTTAAATTTGAGCATGCAACAGGTTATAAGCGTGCTAAAAATGTCGGCACCTATTTTGACCGTATCTATGAAGCGCGTTATCTGACCGGTGTACTGGCTGGCTATATGACAAAATCAGACACCATTGGTTATGTTGCTGCTTTCCCTATTCCTGAAGTAATGCGTGGTATTAATGCGTTTACGTTAGGCTTACGTTCCGTTAAACCAAATGCAACCGTAAAAGTTGTCTGGGTAAACAGCTGGTATGATCCAGGTAAAGAGCATGAAGCGGCAAGCAGCTTAATTCAACAGGGTGCTGATGTGATCACGCAGCACACAGACTCTCCGGCTCCAGTACAAGCAGCAGAAGCCGCTGGCATTTACGCAATTGGCTATCACTCAGATATGAGCGTATTTGGTCCTAAAGCCTATTTAACCTCTCCAGTTCATAACTGGAATGAGTTTTATGCAAAACGTGTTCAACAAGTACTTGATGGCACTTGGAAGTCTGAAGATGTATGGCAAGGTATTGGATCTGGCATGACCACGCTGGCACCACTTAACAAGTCAATTCCAGCTGACGTTGTTGCTAAAATCGATACCCTATCCGATAGTATCGCTGCGGGTAAATTACACCCATTTGCTGGTCCAATTAAAGATCAAGCAGGCAAGCTAATTACCAAAGATGGCGAAGTGATTCCTGATGAGGTCCTATTAGGCATGGACTTCTACGT
>JBATHQ010000631.1:0-3070 GCA_049667005.1 Psychromonas sp. | reverse complement strand
ACATATGCTGCAGGGCACACCTTATGTCTATCAAGGTGAAGAGATTGGCATGACTAATCCCGGTTATACTGATATTGCACAATACCGCGACCTTGAAAGCATTAATATGTACGATATTATGCTTAATAAGCAAGGTAAAAGAGAACCGGAGGTGCTGGCTATTCTTGCGCAAAAATCACGTGACAATTCGCGCACGCCGATGCAGTGGAATAGCGAGCCGCATGCTGGTTTTACCAAAGGAACCCCCTGGTTAGAGGTCGCTGCAAACTACCCGGAAATAAATGTACAGCAGGCAGTTACAGATCAAAATTCAGTTTTTTATTATTATCAGCGGTTAATCGCGCTTCGTAAAGAGGTGGAGGTGATCACCACTGGAGATTATAGCGATTTGGCACCGGAGCATGCGCAGCTGTTTTGTTATCGACGCCGTAGCGATAAGCAGACGCTTATCTGCATTAATAACTATTATGCACAACCCGTTGAATATGAACTGCCAACGGATCTAAATATCCAAAATGGCAAATATATTATTGGCAATTATCCGGAGCTCGTCACCGAGAAAGTACAGAGAGTGATCGAACTTAGACCTTATGAGTGTCGAGTATTACTGATTGAACATCAGTAAGATAAAAGCCCTTATCATGGCAAAATGATAAGGGCTTTTTTGTCTTTGCTAAAAAATTAAGATTTTCTATCCGCTGCAAGATGCGCCAGGCTTATTAAGGCTTGCTTATATTCATTGTCAGGGAGAATGGATATGGCAGCAATGGCTTTATCTGCTTCTTCAAGTGCACGCTGCCTGGTGTACTCTAATGCGTTTGTATCATGCAATGCCTGCATGATCTCATCAAAGTGTTGCATACCGTTGGCTTTTTCGATGGCTTCCCGGATCAGCGCGACTTGCTTTTCGTTGCCGTGCTGAATCGCATATAATAGTGGCAGGGTCGGTTTACCCTCTGCTAAGTCATCACCGGTGTTTTTGCCCATCTCTTGTGCATCCGAGCTATAATCCATTACATCATCGGTTAACTGGAATGCGGTACCTAAGTACTTACCATAATTGTGTAACGCCATTTCAATTTCCGGAGTCTGCTCTCCTAGTACCGCGACAAGTTGTGTTGCTGCCTCAAATAGTTTGGCGGTTTTAAAGTAGATCACATCCATATAACTTTTTTCAGTGGTATCGGGATCATTGCAGTTCATTAACTGTAAAACTTCACCTTCTGCAATAATATTGGTTGCTGAGGATAAAATGTCCATCACTTTCAAGTTACGCAGTTCAGTCATCATCTGAAAAGAGCGGGTATATAGGAAATCTCCAACCAGCACACTTGCCGCCGAGCCGAATAGCGCATTGGCGGTCTTTTTACCACGTCGTAAATCAGACTCATCAACAACATCATCGTGCAGTAGGGTTGCGGTATGGATAAATTCGATAATCGCGGCAAGTTTAGTGATCTGCAGATCATGTATGTTAAGTGCTTTGGCGGCTAATACGGTAATTAGCGGACGGATACGTTTACCACCGCTATTTATAATGTAAAAACCCAATTGATTAATTAAAGCGACATCCGAACTTAATTGCTCTGTGATCAGGTTATTGACCTGAAGCATTTCAGTTGCAGAGATGTGCTGAATTTTTTTGATGTCCATGAGTCTAACAGTCCGAATTATCACGCTTATTAAAGAATATCTATTATTGCTGTTTATAGGCCACATCACAACAGTTCAACGCATAAAATGCCGAACTTGAGGGATCTGCGTAACGCAAACATCACTTTGACGCTTGGCGATTAATTGTATTTTTAGCGGGAATATTTTTGCACTCATTAAATTGAATTTTTTTAGTGAATATCATTGCCAACAACGCTTATTTGCCGTAAACTCCGCCTCCATTGTGATTAATAAGTGTGCTCTCGTTGCTAATTTTCTAATGAAATAGCAGGAGATGCCTGAACGGAGTAAGAAACATGTACGCTGTTATCCAGAGTGGTGGCAAGCAACACCGTGTAGCTGTTGAACAAACTCTTCGTTTGGAAAAACTAGATGTTGAAGCTGGTGCAACTATAGAATTTGATAAAGTTCTTTTAGTAGCAAATGCAGAAGACGTTAAAGTTGGTGTTCCATACGTTGAAGGAAGTAAAGTTACTGCTGAAGTAGTAGCTCACGGTCGTGGCAAAAAAGTTAAAATCGTTAAGTTCCGCCGTCGTAAGCATTCGCGTAAACAAGCGGGTCATCGTCAGTGGTTTACTGAAGTTAAAATTACTGCAATTAACGCTTAATTAGGAGTTACTAAAAATGGCACATAAAAAAGCTGGTGGTAGTACTAATAACGGTCGCGATTCAGAAAGTAAACGCTTAGGTGTTAAACGTTTTGGTGGCGAATCAGTTCTAGCTGGTAATATTCTTGTTCGTCAACGTGGTACTAAATTCCACGCTGGCACTAATGTTGGTATCGGTAAAGACCATACTCTTTTTGCTAAAGCTACTGGTGTAGTTAAGTTTGAAAAGAAAGGTCCAAACTTGCGTAGCTTCGTTAGCATCGTAGCTGAATAATTTCAGTTTCGACTAAAGAATCTTAAAGGCCTCGCTGATGCGGGGCTTTTTTTTATCTTAAATTTAAACAACGTATTTATTTCTATTAATATATAAATATGTTCAATAGAAATGAGTATAATTATAGTTTATACAAGCCACACTCTTGTGCTGGTTTCCTGGAGGTTGTAATGAAGTTTGTTGATGAAGCAAAAATAAAGGTTGACGCTGGAGATGGCGGCAATGGTGTTATTGGCTTCCGTACTGAAAAATATATTCCCCGTGGTGGCCCGAATGGTGGCGACGGCGGTGATGGTGGTGATGTCTATCTTGAAGCTGATGAAAATCTAAATACACTGGTGGACTTCCGCTTTGTGCGTTTTTATAATGCAGAGCGTGGCGAAAATGGTCAAAGTAGTGACTGTACCGGTTCTCGCGGTAAAGATAAAATAATCAAAGTGCCTGTTGGTACACGCTGTCGTGATGATGATACGGGGGAAATTCTCGGTGATTTAACCAGAGCGGGTCAAAAACT
>JBATHQ010000630.1:0-6939 GCA_049667005.1 Psychromonas sp. | reverse complement strand
CATTAAAGCTACGTGCTGCCGGTATTAACAACCCCATTGTTTTAATGGAAGGTTTTTTTAATCAGAGCGATCTGCCGACATTAACCGAACAACATTTACAGAGCGTTGTGCACTCACAAGAGCAAGTTGATGCCATTATTCAGGCAGAACTGCATACACCTTTGCAAATTTGGTTAAAACTCGACACCGGCATGCACCGTTTAGGCTTTGATCCGCAGCAGTTTGATAACGTTTATAAGATCTTAAACAACAGCAAAAATGTTCAAAAACCGATTAATTTAATCACCCATTTTCATTGTGCTGACGAAGTGGATAACAATATTACCGCTCGACAAATCACTCTGTTTAAAGCGCATATTCAAAGCGACAGCGGATTAAACTCTCTGGCCAATTCAGCGGCAGTTTTTGCCTGGCCTGAAGCACACTTAGATATCATTCGCCCGGGAATAGCCCTGTACGGTATGTCCCCCTTTGAAAACAGAACGGCAGCAGAGTTAAACTTACAGCCGGTGATGACTTTAAAATCACAGTTGATTGCAGTTCGTGACCACCGGGCAGGCGAAAGTGTCGGTTATGGCGCGACCTGGAAAGCGTTGCAGGATACCCGCCTCGGTGTGGTGGCGGTAGGTTATGGGGATGGCTATCCACGCTTGGCACCGCAAGGGACGCCGGTCTTAGTGAATGGACGTTTAGTACCGATAGTTGGCCGTGTTTCTATGGATATGCTCACCGTTGATTTAGGTTTAGATAGTCATAATAAAGTCGGTGATGAGGTTATACTCTGGGGGGATGGATTACCCGCAGAAAAGGTTGCGCAGCATATCGGCACACTCGCTTATGAATTGGTAACCAAGCTAACTTCACGCGTTGCCCTGGACTACCAAGAATAATTGCCATGTCAGTCACTCAAACTGAGCAACAAAAGCCAGGCTTTCAACAAGCGAAAATATTTTATTACCTGCTACCTCTGCACCAGCCGATGGTCTTTAAAGGTATTAAAGTTTCGGCTCGTGAGGGGCTGATTGTGCAATTACAAAACAGCAATGGGCAGTTTCACTACGCTGAAATTGCGCCGCTACCGGGTTTTAGTAAAGAGACGTTAACTCAGGCTACGGCGCAGATAAAAGAGGTTATCGTTAATCAGCTGTTAAGCAACAATAACCTGCAAAATATCAATGATCTTGATTTATACCCCAGCGTACATTTTGCAGTGGACTGCCTGCTAAATAATATTCCCATATCAGAAGGTGCAGATAAGCCCGCGAATATCCCTTTATTGCAGGGTGATAACCAAAGTGTGATCCAGCTATATCTGCAATTAAATAAACCAGCGCGGATTAAAATAAAAGTCGCCAGACAAGACCCGGCGGATGATATTGCGCTATTTAACAGCTTAAGCGCTATTAATAACAACCTACGGATCCGTTGCGATGCCAATCAGGGCTGGACTGTTGCACAAGCGCGTTTATTTTTTAGCGGCATTAATACACAGCTGATTGATTATATTGAGGAGCCGACGGCCAGTGCAACTGATAACCTCAACCTGGCTAAACAGTATGACATTGACCTCGCTTTAGATGAAACACTACAGAATCCCCGCTTCCAGTATCAGCATCACAGCTGTTTTAAGGCCTTAATTCTTAAACCGACCTTGATAGGCTCTCTGCAGCGCTTAAATTATTTTATAGAAATTGCCAAAAAGCAGCATTTAAGCGTCAGTATAAGCTCGGCATTTGAATCATCATTAGGTTTAACACAGTTAGCTTTTCTTGGCTCGCAGTGGTCCGAAGAGGTGGATATCAGCTATGGTTTGGATACATTGAAATTTTTTAAACACGCTATATTGGATAAGAACTTACCGCCAGAGCAGCAGGTTCAGGAGTTGGAGTGTATATGGACAAGCAATTAGCGGTTTGCCCAGTACGCCATCAGGCGATAGCTGATGCGCATGCTATCGCGATTCAAACAGATGCTGTTGCCATCAGCTATCAGCAACTGGACAAAACCCTCGACAGGGTCGTAGCGCAGCTTGTGAATTTAAAGTTACAGGCAGGTGATCGCCTGATCTGTATCTCGGAAAACTCCCTTGAGCTGATTTTATTGCAGCTTGCCTGCATTCGTACGGGCATCATTTTCTGCCCTTTAAATCCGCGTTTTAGTAAACAGGAGATAGGGCAGCGTATAGAAATACTTAACAGTGACTATATCTGGCTTGCGAATAACAGCAAACATGATTATTTAAGCAGTTTGCCAATCGACTTTAGTGTTGAGAAAGAAGCGGTCAATGCGATCAATACAGTAGCAGCGCTGAAAATAGATGCTCAAAAAGTATCTAATATCATTTTTACATCGGGCAGCAGCGGGCAACCCAAAGCGGTAATGCATTGTTTTAGCAACCACTACTACAGCGCGCTTGCTTCACAAAATGCAATTCCACTGCAACCGGGTGACAGATATCTATTGTCATTACCGTTGTTTCATATCAGCGGTTTCGCAACGGTTATGCGTACATTTATTGCCGGTGCCACACTGCTGGTGAGCAGTCATAAACTCAGCGTCACTCTGTTAAAAAGAGAAAAAATAACCCACCTTTCCCTAGTTTCAACGCAACTTTACCGTTTATTGGGTAAGCTGGGTTTTCAGGCAAAAGCACTCTCACTCAAACACCTGCTACTAGGCGGCAGCCCCTTTTCGGAGCGATTATTAACACAAACCAGAGAGCGTGGTTTTGTATACCATCTGAGTTACGGTTTAAGCGAGATGAGTTCGCAAGTTGCCACCTCGACAAACAGCAACAAATTACAGCTGTTGCCTGAACAGCAGGTCAAAATCATCAATAATGAGATCTATCTGCGCGGAAAGATGCGCTTTGTCGGTTATTATAATGGCGATCTAAAAACCGACAGATTACCTGAACAACAATGGTTTGCGAGTAAAGATTCAGGTTCATTGATTGGCAGACAGTTGCTCATCTCTGGCCGTAAAGACCGTTTAATTATATCCGGCGGAGAAAATATTCAGGCTGAAGAGCTCGAGTCAGTATTGCTAAACTTTGTTTATGTTAAACAGGCTGTTGTCGTTGCGGTAAGCGATCCTGTTTTTGGCGAGCGCCCGGTGGCTTTTATCGATTGGGTCAATAAAGAGGCTAAACAGGCACAACTAAGCGCTTATCTGCAGGATAAACTCAGCACTTATAAGCAACCGGTCCATTATTTGCCATTGCCGGAGCAAAAAAACATTAAAGTCTCATTGCAGACGCTGCGGGTTATTGCACAAACCAGACACAATAACTTTCTGAAAGAAGAAAACCTTCGGCAAAATAGGCATTTATCTAATAATTAGGTAAAATATTTTTACTCTTTTCTGCGGTGAATCACTTATGAGCACTTACAAACTAAAACTTAGTTTCTGCCACCCCAAATACTGGCTGACATGGTTAGCCATTTTAACCCTTTTTTTAAGTTCTTTTTTACCTTATAGCACGTTACTGGCTTCCGGCAGATTACTCGGCCGGATTGCGGCTAACTTTGCCAAATCAAGATATCAAATTGCCTACCGTAATATTGAATTATGCTTTCCGACATTAACAAAAGAACAGATCGCGAAAAAAGTGCAGATCAACTTTGAAAATGCGGGTATTGCAATATTAGAAATGGGCATGGCATGGTTTTGGCCGAGCTGGCGAGTGCGCAGATTAATCAAGATCACCGGTTTGGAGAATATTGAACAGGCCAAGGCAGATAATCAACCAATCCTTTTTTTAGGCGCCCATTTCCTTACCATAGAGATGGCTGGCCGCGCTGCGGGCTTATTAATCCCCTCAACAGCCGTTTACCGTAAACAGCGCAATCCGGTTTTAGATTATTGGTTTTATTGGGGAAGGATGCGCGCAAATAAGGGGATGCTGGATCGCAGTGACTTTAAAGGGATGCTACGGACATTAAAATCGGGAGGACCTTTATGGTATGCACCGGACCACGATTACGGACGCCATAAAAGCTGTGTATTTGCGCCTTTTTTTGCAGTGCAGCAGGCGAATACCATATCCGGGACCAGTACGTTGGCGCGCCTAAGCAACAGCTGTGTTATCCCGGCATTCTTAAAACGTCTGCCCGGTCTGCAGGGTTATGAACTTATCTTTTATCCTAAAATAGAAAATTTTCCCAGTAAAGATCTGCAGGCAGATGCGCAGAAAACCAATCAGCAGATTGAGAAAATGGTGTTAGAAAGCGATGAGCAATATATGTGGCTGCACCGCCGTTTTAAAACACGCCCGGAAGGTGAAACTTCATTATATAAATAACACTACATAAATAACACTGTTTTAGATATTACCCACACCCGAACTGCGTCAGACTTTCAGCCGGCGCAGTTTGAACTGGTTTAACGTAAAAACGCCCTCCTAATCACCCGCACCTCTCAGCCTAAAAATTTGTTCCATATATCGATGATATTGTTTCTTTCCTGAGCAAATTGCTCGGCACTGATAATGCGCTCTTTTTTATTCAGGGTGAGTCGATGCGTTTCATCACGTAGTGCACAATAAGCACTGGTTAAGGCTTTCGCCTCCTGTGCTGTCAATAATCCCAACTTTTCGCAGGTTTCAAAAATACGCAAATTATCGGACCATTTACACAGCCCCCGATCGCTGCGGCAGGCATATGCTAACACTAAATATTGAGCAATAAATTCGATATCCACCATACCACCAGGAGACTGTTTCAGATCAAACTCCCCCTCTTTAGCGCGATTCAGATGTTTACGCATCTTGTTGCGCATTTCGATAACATCGGTTGCCAGAGTGGTATTATTGCGAGCTTGTATTAACGCGCTTTCTCTGGCTTCATTAAATTCAGCCAATATCTGTTCGTCAAAAAAAACCGCCCGGGCACGCACCAACGCCTGATGTTCCCAGGTCCAGGCATCATTCTGTAAATATTTCTTGTAACTTGCGATACTTGAAACCAGCACCCCGGAATCACCCGACGGACGCAAGCGCATATCTATCTCATACAAAATCCCGGAGTTGGTCCGTGCATTAAAGATATGAATAATACGTTGTGCCAGGCGAAAATAAAAAAGCTGATTATCTATTTTACGTGCACCGTTTGTTTCTCCCCTAATATCAGTATCATGCAGAAACACCAGATCCAGATCAGATCCATAACCTAACTCTATGCCGCCCATTTTACCGTAGCCAATCACGGCAAAACCTTTACGGCCGGAATCGCCAACATTACTCGGTAAACCGAACTTTTCAACCAGCTGCAACCAGGCAATTTGCACCACATAATCAAGGATCGCTTCACTGAGATAGGTCAGATGGTCACTGACCTCTGGTAATGTAATGGATCCTTCAATATCTGCGGCCGCAATATACAGGAATTGAATTTGCTTAAACTGGCGTAATGCCTCCATCTGCTGCTCCATATCCTCTTCAGGTATACGCAGCATAAAGCGTTGTAGTTCGGTCTTATAATCACCCAATTTTGTGGGTTTATAAAGTTGTTGCGGATCCAGCAACTCATCCAGCAAGATAGGATAACGGGCCAGTTGTGAAGCGACTCTCGGACTACTATCACATAATTTCAATAACTGCTTTAACGCTCCTTCATTCTCATTTAATAACTCTAAATAGGCAGTGCGACTGATTATCGCGAATAACAGCTCTTTCACGCGATTAAGTAACTCAACGGGATTATTAAAGCCGCAGATACGACCAATAATGCGTGGCATCAATTTATCTAAAGTGGTTTGCCCGCGCGGCCCTATCGGACGTTTTTTCAGATCTTCCTTAAAAACCACTAATGCGCTGGCAAACTCGCCGGCGACAGTCTCCTGTAATCCTTTTCCATGCAACAGGTTGATCACCTCCGGCTCGCTCAACTGCAGTGACCACAATTCAGATAATGCCTGATCGATTTTCTCATGCTCCTCCTGTTTATCATCCTCGCCCACGACCCAACTGAACTCATCGTGAACACTCGCCATAACCTGCTGTAGTTTATGATAAAAATCTTGCCACGTCGGGTAGCCCATCACGTTGATTAAGCGACATTTATCAAGTTCGTTAGTGGGCAGAGTTTGGGTTTGTTTATCTGCAATTTGCTGTAGTGTGTTTTCTACGCGGCGTAAAAACTGATAACAATCAAGCAGGTTCTGCACCCGATCTGTTGGCAACTCACCCATATCAGAGAGCACCTTTAAGGTTTCCTGCAACCCTTTACAGCGCAGTTCAGGCCTGCGCCCACCACGAATTAATTGAAAGGCTTGCGCGACAAATTCAACCTCCCGAATGCCTCCTTTACCCAGCTTAATATTATCTTTAAGCCCTTTGCGGCGCACTTCAGCACTGATCATCGCTTTCATTTGACGTAGTGACTCAATGGCGCTGAAATCGATATAACGACGATAAACAAAGGGTTTTAATAACAGTTCAAGTGTTTTTTTATACTCCCCCTGTTCGCCAATCACCCGCGCCTTGACCATCGCATAGCGCTCCCAGTCACGGCCATGACTTTGATAGTAATCTTCGATAGATGCAAAAGTCGTGACTAAAGGGCCGGACTCGCCAAATGGTCGTAAGCGCATATCCACACGATACACAAAACCGTCTACCGTGATTTGATGTAATGCCGCAATAAGCCGTTGACCAAGTTTGATAAAAAATGTCTGATTATCAATAGATCGCCGCCCACCTTGAGTGCCACCACGCTCAGGGTAGGTAAATATCAGATCAATATCAGATGAAAAGTTTAACTCCCGCCCTCCCAATTTGCCCATCGCGAAGATAAACATAGGCTGTCTCTCCCCCGCTTGGTTGATCGGGGTGCCCTGCTCGGTACATTGTTTGTTATACAGCCAGCACATGCTCTTTAAAATCAACTCATCTGCCAGATATGAGGTATGCTCAAGACTTTCCGCCAGACTGGCTTTACC
>JBATHQ010000629.1:0-11009 GCA_049667005.1 Psychromonas sp. | reverse complement strand
CTGTTCCGGTTCTGTTACTGTCTTTATGCGGAATTATTCGTATAGGTTGTAAAGCAGTGTGCGTTTATGCATTTTATAAATCACTTAGAGCTATTGGCGGTGATGTTTTTATGTTTTTGAATCATGGGATAAAAGGAATAGGTTTAGTTACCTCTATCTAAAGCACAATAACGAGAGTTAATTTATCAGCTTATTTTTTATCATCGAGTTTTTGATTTGTTCGTGAGCAGGCGATGGTTATACATTTAACAATGAAAGCGGGCAGCGAAAGAACCACTCTATTACCCAGTAAAATAAAACTGGCAGTTGATCAAATTAAATCGTGAGGCTGCAAATAATAAAACAACAAATAATGAAATTTATCATGGCATTATGAAATTAGAGAAAAGAACCAACTGCATCACTCATGAACAATATTAATCCTCCTCGACTGCTTGCCCTGTAAGCCTATCAGTGTTGATCCTTAATCGACATTTCTAAAGGCCGCCTTTGAATCGTTAATAGTTCAATACAATCCTTTTTAGTCGATATAAAGCACTTGATTTAAATAGGGTTATGACTGATTATGGAAAAACTTGATGATAACCCTTTAAACTTTTTTTATTTGGATTTACGACCATTCGCGAACTCGCAGTACAGGAAAATAGAAGGTGTTGTCATTTATCCTTTCATGATGACACCATAAGTTCGACGAGATAAACCGCAGCCGTATCCCTTGGCGTACTATATTTTTTGTTATCCTCATGGTTTTTGATGCAACTCATTGAAAATTAGTGAAATACTGTTATGTTGTTTTTTTGAAAGAGGTGTTTCATTTAATGTGAAATTAGTATGGAAATTAGAGATTTTTCCGTTGTTACTTGGATTATTTACATAGATTGTTTTGCCGAAGGCGGTATTCATTATGAAAAGAAAAGCAATTCACATTGCCGATAATGGTTTTGGGGTTTTAATTAAGCTGTTTGATTTTTCTATTATCAATTTGATCATTATGCTTCTGTTCAAATTTGCAGAGATACAACATTCGGTCGTTGATGTGTCTACCGGCTTACTTTTCTCTTCAATTTTCTTACTAATAGGAGAGTATGCTGGGCTATATAAGAAAAAGCTTAGCGATCGAATGATTACTGTCTTTTATACATTAACACTGACGACGGTTCTCTCTGTTGTTGTGATGGAACTGATTCGCATTAAGTTTTCGACTTTACCTGACTATTCGGAAGATCCATTGCGCATGCAATATACCATCGTTTGGTACTGTCTTGTTTTAATGTTGACCCTATCTGGTCGGCTTTGTTCCTATATCATTTATAAGCTGTTAAATCGTAATCAAAAAATAGCCATTATCGGTCTAACCGCGCCTGGTTTAATCATTGAAAATGCACTGCTCAAAGAATATGCTAAAACCAATACCACAATCGTTTTTTATGATGACAGAAGCCAAACACGGTTTGGTTATCCAAATAAAGGAAAATATAAAGGTTCTGTTGACAACTTATTGGCGCATGCTAAAGAGGGGGGGATCGACCAAGTTTATATTGCCCTGCCGATGATTGCTAAAAAGCGTATTAAAGAGATTTTAAGTGACCTTGCCGATACTACTGTTGATACTTTTATTGTGCCGGATATGCTTGCCTACAGTACGAATCTTTCCCAATTGAAAATGATTGGCAGGGTGCAAACGTATAGTGTTTTTGGTTCGCCCTTTGAAGGCATTCACGCGGTTACCAAACGTATGATTGATATTGTGGTTGGAGGATTAATCACCTTGATGATCTTACCAGTCATGGCGGTGGTCGCGATAGGGGTTAAATTAAGCTCACCTGGTCCGGTTTTATTTAAGCAGGATCGTTATGGTTTAGGAGGTAAAAAAATCAAAGTTTGGAAGTTCCGATCTATGAAGGTCATGGAGAATTCAGAGGTGGTCACCCAGGCAACAAAGGGTGATCCTCGTGTGACGAAGTTCGGCGCATTTATTCGCAGAACCTCTTTAGATGAGTTGCCACAGTTTTTCAATGTACTTCAAGGCACGATGTCGATCGTTGGTCCAAGGCCTCATGCGGTGTCACATAATGAAGAATATCGTAAGATTGTTGATAACTATATGATCCGCCATAAAATGAAACCTGGAATCACTGGATTAGCACAAATTAGTGGTTTTCGAGGCGAAACAGATACTTTAGATAAAATGGAAAAACGTATCGAATTTGATATTCGTTATATGCAAAGCTGGACACCGTTCGCGGATATTAAGATCATCTTTCTGACCATATTTAAAGGTTTTGTGAGTGAAACCGCGTATTAGGTTTTATTCTGGTTTAACCCAATGGAGTACAATGGTCGGCTATCGATGCTGGTTGCTATTGCTGATGACGCCATTAGCTTATGCCGACCTTACGCCTAAAACTCATATTGGCATTGCTGGTATCGATTTTCAGAGTCAAGTTGGTATGGAATATGGCCAAGACAGTAATGTGACTTATCAATATCTTGATGATCAAGCTCTAGAGAGTAACTATTCTCGATTAACTAGCAAATTACAGATGACGGGGCAGCGCTATACCGATACTTATCAATTGCGTTATATGGGGGATTATCTTGCATATGATAACGCCAAATCAGATGATAAATATAAGCACGATTTTAATATGAATGGCGAGTGGTGGTATGGATTACGGCACTCTCTGCAAATCAATATAAATGACACGATAGATCGAGAAGAACGAGGCAGGGGCCTCACGGAAGGCTTTCAAGCCTCTCAATTTATCGAATATGGCATTGACGAAGCAATAAATACTAACTTTTTTTATGCCGAAGCTCGCTACTCTTACGGTGCGCCGAAAGGGCGTGGTTCGTTACAGTTTGCCTTGCTGCAGAAGCGATTAAGGTTTAATGAGTTAGATAGCGTCGAGGATACCGATGTTGATTTTTATGATTATATTGTGGATCAAGAATGGAATGAAAACAGTGTGGTGGCTGAATTGTTTGACAAAACCTCTGAAGAAACGCGGTTTCGTTATACCTTATTGACCAACCAACGTCGTTATGAAGATACGAGTAAGGATACCAATGAATATTATGCATTTTATGGTGTAGTGGCTCAGATAACCGGTAAATCATTAATTGATGCACAGATCGAATGGCTCTATAAAGAGTTTATTCGTAGCAGTTCGGGACAGCCATTTAATGGCTTAAATTGGGAGTTTAAATGGGAGTGGCAACCAGTTCAACATTCGACATTGAAACTTTACTCAAACAGAACAATAAAAGACCCTACAGAGAGCGGAGAATTTATTGAAGAGACAGATTATGGCATTGCGTGGAAGCATTATTTGTGGGTAGATCATTTTTATACTCAATTGGAGTATCACTATATCGATGATAAGTATAAAAATGATGATGATAATCGACGAGATAAACGTAATATTTATGGGTTTAGTTTAGGGTATGACTTTCGTCAATCGATCAACATTCAATTAAAGTACCAACTTGATAGATTACGTTCAAATTTAGATCAAGATATATTTTATATTGGTTCGGACAATGATATACCAGTGACTCGTACGTTGGGTTTTGATAACTCATTGGTTATGCTAACAGTAAAGGTGCAGATTTAGATGTGTTTTTTAATTTATAAAGGGGTTCGCAACCTATGCACAATGATCTGTTTAATGGGAATAAGTGTGACCTCTTTGGCTGCAACCTCGGTTGCCAGTGACTCTAATGAGGGCAATACTCCGATGACCGTCAAACAACGGGAAGCTGCAAATAAAAAAGCCAGAGAATTAGGCTATGTGATCGGCCCCGGTGACCGGATCAAAATCAGAGTGTTTGATGATCCCGATATGAACATCGATTTTCTTGTCGACAAACAGGGCAATGTCAATTTTTCTTATATTGGGCAAGTAGTAGTATCGGGGAAGACCCCTCGTCAGATAGAAGACTATATTACGGAAAAGCTGAAAGGAGAGTATTTAATTGATCCTGTTGTAACGGTAACTATGGAGTCCTTTCGTCAGTTTTATATCACTGGCGAAGTTGAGGATCCAAGCGGATATCAATACCAACCTGGTTTAACGGTTGAAAAAGCCCTTGCTTTAGCCGGGGGGTTTACTGATCGTGCAGATAGAGACGAAATTAATATACGTCTATCAGGCAGTAAAAAATTATTAAAAAATGTTGAAATGACTCATCCTGTTCACCCTGGGGATACGGTCATTGTTGCAATGAGCTTTTTCTAACAATGGCATTGTCTATCGTGGAAAATGGGAAAAAATTAGAAAATGTTATCGATTTTTCTAAATTTATTAATGAGATAAAGAAGCATTGGTGGAAAGTAGCCCTGCTTGTTGTGATCGTCACGGGTAGTTGTTATCCATTTATCCAAAAAATAGAATCTCAGTATGTCTCGACCGCAACGGTATTAATTAAAGCTCAAGCAGATAATACGCTCCCCATCGATCAAATTGACGGATACGATTCTACTCGTGGACCTTACTACGAAACTCAATATTCGTTAATGCAGTCACGCGTCATCATTGAACGTACCGTTAAGAATTTGAAATTAGATCAAAATCCTAAATTTAATGGCGAGAATGCTGAAAGAGAGGCGGGAGCAACATCTCCGACTGAGTCCCCATCCCCCGCTTTGAAGAGAGATTCAACCCAGTTTGAGTATGAAGGTAGTGTCGAACCTAAAGATAGTTCATTGGATTTAACGCCAAGATTGACCAAACAACAACGAAAACAACGTATTAATAATGCGATTAATTCCGTCAGAAAAAATTTAACTATCAGTGGCGTGCGTTTAACACAATTGGTTTATATCTCTTATGAATCCGCATCTGCTGAAGAAGCGGCGAAGATAGCAAATAGCGTAGCTCATGCTTATATAGAGTACACCATAGAGCAAAAATCAAACAAAATTATAACAGCAGAAGAGTGGAGTAGTCAGCGATTAAAAGAACTGAAACAAACGATGTTAGATCAAAAAGATGAGATTGAACAACTTCTTAGAAAAGAACAACTGCTGACATTTCGTGGTGTGGACGGTTTTGAAACGGAAACCTTAGGTATTGTTACTAATAAGCTTGCTGATGCTAAAGATCGGCGTTTAACGGCCAAAGCGAACCTTGATGTGATCAGCCAGACGCTTGGTAACCCACTTCAAGATGTGATCACTTTTCCTGAAATTTCTAGCCATGCACAAATACAAGATCTGCGCATCGCATTGATAAGCGCAAATAAAGAACTGTACGAATTGAGTAAACGTTTTGGTCCCAAGCATAACAAAATATTATCGGCTAAGGATAAAATCCAAGCCATTCAAGATCAAACTCAAATGGTACTGCGTGAGCTGCGAAAAGGATTATTGAAAACTTATCAAGCTGCGCTAAAAAAAGAAAAACAATACGACACTGAGTTAAATGGACAGAAAAATGCCTTTAAAGAAATAGCGGCAAAACGTGATAAATACAACACACTAAAAACAGAATTAGATAAAACCGAAGATCTCTATAAGCAAATATACCAGCGTAGTCAGGAGCAATCGATTTTAGCTAAATATCGCGAGGCAGATTCAGTGTTATATGATCCTGCAGTTGCACCTGAAAAGCCCTCAAAACCGAATAAGTCACTCTTTCTTATTATGGTCTTTATGGGGGCCTTGATTATGAGTGTAGTGGTGTTAATTGTGAAAGCTGCTTTACACAATAAGGTTGATTGTATGTCCCACCTGCAATCTCGCCTTGGATTAAAACCACTCGGTGAATTTGGTTATGTGGCATTGGTTGAAGATAGCTTGCATAAATCAGCAGCCCTTGCACTCTGTGAAGATAAATTAATTGAGTTGGTGCATGGGATTCGAACCAATATATTATTAGACGAAACAGCCCATGCATCACCATCTGCCGCCAAAAAATGGCGGACCATGGCATTAGTCTCAGCAGCTCATGGTGAAGGGCGATCTTTACTCTCCTATTTACTGGCGACATCCTTTAGTCAAGATAGCAAAACGTTGTTGGTCGATTTAGATTGCCGTAATGCTAATTCATTGACAAAAGACTTTGGTTTGCAAAGCAGTCTGGGATTAGCCGATGCTGTTAACAAGAGCGCATCCATATCAGATGTTATTACTGAAATTCAATCAAACCTGAGCTTTTTACCCCTGGGGCAGTTGCAAGGCTCAGCATTATTGATGCTGTCGTCTGATCATTTAGTCGAGATATTTAGCCAACTTGCCTTGCAATATGATCGCATTCTTATCGATCTGCCAGAGGTTGGACAATATAAAGATCCTCAGTTATTAAGTCGTATTGTTGATGGAGCCATTTGGGTGGTGAATGCTGGGGCATTACCATCGCGTGAAATGCTAAAAGCGATTCGGCTGTTAGAGAGTAGCCAAATGGTATTCTGTGGTGGTGTGATCAATCGGGTGACACGTGAGAATATGCAAAGTGAAGAAGGTAAGCAATTGATTAACGATGCACATAACAGGTTATTTAACAAGGCTCCCAAATTATGAGTTTATTAAAAAGCGTTGGAACAATTGCCGGTTCTTCAGTGATTACTCAGATTATCGGTGCGGCTTCAATTTGGTTACTATCAGATAGGTACGGAATGGCAGAGGTAGGGATTTATGCCCTCACATTCAGTATTGTATTGATTGGCGCTCAGGTTTGTACTTTTGCCTCTCAGCTTTTGCTGCCAAAACAGACTAACGAACTGTACAACCAGAATATCGTTTTTTGTTTATTGCAAAGTGCTATTGTTGCGGTGCCTTACGCTATTGTTTGTTATTTTATTTTTGATTATTCATTTTATTTTCTCTATCTACTGACGCTATGCCATGCTTGGGTGCTGATCTCTGAAAATATGTTATTGCGTCATGAAAAGATTAAAGCCCTCGCTTTTCAGCGCTTGAGTATATCCATTTTAGTTGTTTCTTCGATTATGTTAACTGCCAATACTACGCAATTTTATTGGGTATGGGCCATCTGTATGTTCGTGTTGGTGAACCTGTGGATCAGCATCTCAGTGAAGTGGTCCACATTAACCGCAAGTCATTTCAGCTGGGCGAAGAATTATCAATTTTTTAAAGATAACTTAGGCCATATTTCCGGCATTGGCAGTGCAGAAGTACTTGCCATGGCTAATGCCAATCTGCCCACCATTTTGGTAACTTTTTGGTTTTCTTCATTAACTGCAGGCTATTTTGCAGTGGTTAATCGCTTTTGTTTATCACCAATAATTGTCGTAGGCAATGCCGTACGTAATTCTATTTTTTCTAAATGGTCAATAGATTTTCGTAACAACCGCTTTAACTATCAAGAATTTAAGAAAGTGCGCTTGATGCTTTTTGTTTTAGGTGCGGTTGCCACTGCTGGCATATTTGTCTTTTATCCTATTGTGATGAAATTGGGGTTTGATGAGGAATGGATAAGCTCTATCCCCACATCACAATATATGCTTCCATACATTTTCCCTGCACTTGCGGTATGCCCATTAACCGTTATTGAGTTGGTATTTGGGTCGCCAAAGTATTTTTTCCGTATTCAAGTAGAGCAGTTGTTAGTGGTGCTGTCAGCATTTGTGATATTCCCCTATTTTTTTCATGACTATGAATACTCAGTGCTGCTATACGGTGTATTATCGTTTGTCCGTTATTGCTTTATTTACATCAAGGTTAACCGTCGTGCTTACAGCTTAAAAAACCCAGAAGAAGTGCCTTTGTTCGGTGGTTCAGCAAACAAGCAAGAACGAACACAAGGTCCTGATATTGGATGAAGTTGAATACTGGCTTGTTTTTACAAGTCTATAGTTTCGTTACTCTTGTCCTGTGTGGGGCGGTGCAATATTTTACCGGCATTGGCGCGGTGCTCTGGTTGCCATTTATTCTAGCATCAGCGATGTTCATGCTGTTAGTTATGCAAACAAGCTACGAGCAGTTAAATCTTGATCATAAAGAGATCGCTCTGTTGGCTATTTTTGTCGGTTTTTTCTTGATGGTATTAGCCAATACTGTATTACAAAACGGAATTACCATTACGATTGTCGGTCTGAAAAATGAATTGGCATTGTCGTTGATTTTGGTCTGCATGCTGTTGGGCTTTGTTAGAGAGTCGCAAGTGTATCGGATCATAAAAAGTTTTTATTTAATCTATTATCTGCAGTTTCCTCTGATTCTTTATCAAGTGTTAGTGATCGTACCTCGCCGGGTTGCATTTAAAGGTCCGTATGAAAAATGGGATTCCGTAGTGGGTACCTTTGGTGGCGACCCCATGGGAGGGGGGAACACCGCGGCGATGGGGTTGCTGTGTTTATTAATTATGCTGCTGAAAGTATCTGAATATAAACATGGAACGACAACGATAAAGTCACTTATTTTTCATATTAGTAGCGCCTTTATATTATGTATTATGGGTGAGATTAAGTTCGTGATTTTGTTGTCTCCGATACTGCTTGCTATGGTGTGGTTATCACCCAGCTATATCAAAGGAATAAAAAGTTTTGATTTGAAAATTTTACTGATGATTGTTGGCGGAATATTTATTCTGATCACCGGCGCTATTATGGCGCTTGCCATGTCGTACACATCTTCAATTGGAGCCGATCCGAATAAAGGTTTGTTTGATGTTTTCTTTGAGTCTCTGAGTTATATTTTTGACCCTAATTACATTATGGAATCCGGCGAACTAGGCCGTATGACAACGGTTTTTTTCTGGCTCAATAACAGTGAGTTATATGGGCTTTCTGGCTCGTTGTTTGGCTATGGGCTTAATGCGACTAACCACGGTAGTAGTGTTTCCCCTGGTTTTTTAAATATCGTTTTTAATGTCTTGCTTGATTCTACCTCTTTGAGCATGTTGTTGTGGGAAGTCGGAATTGTTGGGACTTTTTTGTTTGTCAGCATTGTCATTTATATTTTAAAAATATCGAAGCCAAAGCCTTTACTTGATAGACAGGAGCTTGATAAGCAAGATATTGAATTGGTTAGTTATCAACCAGCATTGAGGGCTTTTATTCTCGGGTGTCTGTTAAGTTTGCCATATAGTCAAATACTAATGTTAACACCGTCACTGCAGTTCTTATTCTATTTTACCCTGGGAACTGTCATTGTGATCCGTCGTTCTATCATAAAAACAGTGGGGATCAAGCTATGAATGATAGTCCATTTATTACCGTTATAATTAAAACTTTAAATGAGCAAGATGGGATCGCAAAAACGATCACCAGTATCCAAGAATCGATCTCGGGATTCCAACATAAAATTATTGTTGCCGATAGCTTGTCGACCGATGATACACAGTCTATTGCGCTTAAGATGGGGGTGACCGTAGTCAGCTTGGTTAACCCTGAAGATCGCTGCTGTGGAGTTGGGCACCAGTTAGGTTATTTACATAGCCAGGGCGACTATTTGTTACTACTCGATGGTGATATGCAACTTGAAGAAGGGTTCGTCGATAATGCAGTACATTTCTTAGAGCAAAACAAAGATTATGCGGGTGTTGCTGGTCGAGTTGAAATGGATGAAGCTAAAAATTATGAATTTCAATCGCGTAAACAGAGGCTGCATTCAATTTATCCAATTGGTGATGTTGACCATTTAGCGGGTGGAGGCATGTATCGACGTTCAGCAATTAATGATATCGGTTATCTAACCAATCGAAATTTACATGCCAATGAAGAAGCTGAATTGGGCATGCGTTTAACGCGTAAAGGCTATAAGCTACATCGTTTGGATGTGCCGTATTTCTATCATACCTCTTATGACCTTTCTACTTTTCAATTATTAAAACATCGTTGGAAAAGTAAGTATTTATGGGCAACCGGAGAAATTTTGCGTGGAGCTATTGGGACGCCTTATTTTTTTAAAAGCCTTAACGTAGTAAAGAATGAAGTGATTTTTGCCGGATATTTATTGGCTTTACTTTTGTCTTTGTTGAGTTTGAATCTGACATTGATTGGTATTGGGGTTTGTCCATTAATTATGTTTATTAGCTTGAAAACGTGGCGTAACGGTTCCGTTAAAACGGCTTTGCTTAGTGTGTTTAATTTAACGTTATATTCAGTTGGTTTTTTATGTGGACTGATGAAGTCGGTAAAAGACCCTTACCAGCCCCCTGAACATAATATTATAAAATAAAATCAATGTGATACAGATAAACCGTCTTAATTAAATAAGATTAAGGCTGTTTCTATATTTACCAATAATTAATGATGGAGTAAGAGAGTGAAAGAGGTAATCACAGTAAAAGTCACAGTAATAGGCACCCGTGGTATTCCCAATGTGCAGGGCGGGGTAGAAACTCATTGCCAGTATTTGTATCCAGAAATAAAAGCTCAATATAATACTGAAATCTGTGTAATCGCTCGTGCTCCTTATGTGGACTACAAGAGAGCAGTTTATAAAGGTGTTGAAACTAAAGCGATTTGGACACCTAAAAAGCAGTCCTTAGAGGCTATTATTCATTCCACATTAGCCGCATTTTCTACTCTTTTTGATGGATCCAGTATCGTGCATGTTCATGGTGTTGGCCCGGGTCTCGTCGTGCCATTATTACGAGTGTTAGGTAAAAAAGTGGTCTTTACACATCATGGCCCGGATTACGACCGTCAGAAATGGGGAGGTTTTGCTAAAAAAGTCTTAATGTTAGGCGAAAAATGGGCTTCAAAATACGCTTCTGAAGTGATCGTTATCTCTGATGTGATTAACAATATTATTAAAGATAAATATCAACGTGATGATGCCCACCTTATTTATAATGGTGTTGATAAAGTTGAGCCGATACCTGAAGATATTTTGCACGCTAGTCTGCAAGAGTTTGGTTTGAAGTCTAAGAAATACATGGTGGCGGTGGGACGTTTTGTTGAAGAAAAAGGCTTTCATGATCTGCTTGAAGCCTACAAACAAAGTGGTAGCAGTGAGCCTTTAGTGATTATTGGTGATTCCGATCATGCCACTTTATACAGTAAAAGGCTAAAAGCACAAGCTGCTGAGACCCCTGGAG